>CAZDPE010000139.1:0-5500 GCA_964507235.1 uncultured Lachnospiraceae bacterium | reverse complement strand
AAGCTCTCACGGTCATATTGTACAATTGTTTCTGCATGGCTGAACTGTTACGAAACATAATGCGAAATAAAACAGTCGCTAAATAAAAGAAATGGTGCTATACTTAAAAGATAATGATGATTTAAGGAGGACGCTCCCGTGAATGATACACTTTATCTTGTAATTCCCTGCTATAATGAGGAAGAAGTATTGCCTGAAACAGCCAGGCGTTTAAAAGAAAAATTAAAATTTCTGGTCGAAAGCGGTAAAATTGGTAAAGAAAGCCGCATATTGTTCGTAAATGATGGCTCCAAAGATAAAACCTGGGAAATTATTAAGGCATTGCATGAGGAGGATTGCTTATACAGCGGTATTAGCTTAAGTAAAAACCGGGGACATCAGAATGCTTTGCTTGCAGGTCTTATGACAGCCAAAGAATATGCGGATATGGTGATTTCCATGGACGCTGATTTGCAGGATGATATTAATGTTGTTGATGAAATGGTCGATAAGTTTTTAAGCGGCATTGATATTGTTTATGGAGTAAGAAGCAGCCGGGCGAAGGATACTTTTTTTAAGAAGGCTACGGCAGAAGGATTTTATAAGCTGATGAATTCTATGGGGGCCAACACGGTATTCAATCATGCGGATTACCGTTTGATGAGTAAGCGCGCGCTTGAGGGTCTTGCGGAATTTCAGGAGGTCAATTTATTTTTAAGAGGAATTGTTCCTATGATTGGTTACTCCTGGGATGTTGTATACTATGAAAGAGGAGAACGTTTTGCGGGAGAAAGCAAGTATCCGTTGGGAAAAATGATTTCTTTTGCCGTGGAAGGAATAACCTCTTTAAGTACGAAGCCCATCAGGTTGATTACCGGGCTGGGATTTTTTATTTTTTTAATCAGCATAGGAATTTTAATTTATAGTCTGATTCGGCATTTTATGGGCGCAACCATTGTAGGCTGGACAACATTAATGGTTTCAGTATGGGCGATTGGCGGACTGATTCTTCTTTCACTTGGCGTGGTGGGAGAATATATAGGAAAGATTTATCTGGAAACAAAAGCGCGCCCCAGATATATTATTGAACAGTTTCTTAATGAAGAGGAACGGAAAATGTAAATATCGAATTTAATATCGAATTTGTAGAAGACTAACACTTGACATTACATTAGTTTACGGATATACTTTAGAAGTTCGTAAAAAAAGACAGCACTTTTATCACGAGTGGTGTCTTTTCTATTGTATTCAACAGATGAATACAGATGTGCAGATATATAAAGATAAAATTGGGAAAGACAGAGGTTGGATATGGAACAGGAAGTGCAGATTGCCGAAAAAAAGATGAATTTTAAAGATGCGGATATAAACGATAATATTCTGAGAGCGGTGGAAGAAATGGGATTTGAAACCATGTCGCCGATTCAGGAACAGGCAATTCCCATCTTGCTTGCGGGAAAGGATATTATCGGACAGGCCCAGACCGGAACAGGAAAAACTGCTGCTTTTGGTATTCCGATGATACAAAATGTTGACCCTTCCTTAAGGAAGCTTCAGGGAATTGTACTTTGTCCTACAAGAGAACTGGCTATTCAGGCGGCTGAGGAAATCCGCAGATTGGCTAAATTCATGCATGGGATTAAAGTGCTGCCTGTTTACGGAGGGCAGGATATTTCAAGACAGATTCGGGCTTTAAGCCAGGGAGTCCAGATTGTAGTGGGTACGCCGGGCAGAGTTATGGATCATATGCGCCGTCATACAATAAAAACGGAAAATATCAAGATGATAGTTCTTGATGAGGCGGACGAAATGCTGAATATGGGATTTCGTGAGGATATTGAAACGATTTTAAAGGATATGCCTGAGGAACATCAGATGGCGCTTTTTTCAGCGACAATGCCGAAGCCTATTTTGGATATCACTCATGAGTATCAAAATAATGCACAGTATATCAGGGTAACGCCGGAAGAGATTACAGTGGCAGCCATTAAGCAGGCTTATTACCGCATTGCGAAAAAAGACAAAATAGAAGCGCTTTGCAGACTCATGGATTATTATCAGCCTGTCAGAAGTCTGATATTTTGTAATACGAAAAAAATGGTGGATGAACTGGCTGAGATATTGAAGGACAGAGGCTATCAGGCAGAGGGGCTTCATGGAGATTTATCCCAGAATCAGCGTGACATGGTGATGAATTCCTTTAGAACCGGAAGATGTGCTGTTTTGATTGCAACGGATGTAGCGGCAAGAGGAATTGATGTAAGCGGTGTGGACGCAGTATTTAATTATGATGTTCCTGAGGACATAGAATATTATGTGCACCGTATCGGGCGGACAGGAAGGGCAGGTAAGACAGGACGTTCCTTTACACTTGTATGCGGCAGAGAAGTGTATAAGATTCGAGAAATTGAACGCATTTGTCATACGGAAATCAAAGAAAGAAGGCTTCCGGCGCCTAAGGATATTGTCAGGGCCAAATCAGGGAAGGTATTTGCAGAAGCTGTGGAGATTATGGAACAGAAGAATCTTGATGGCTTGAAGGCTGTTATAGAGAAGACTGCGGAAGAAAAAGGCTTTACAGCGCTTGATTTGGCAGCGGCCTTTATGCAGATGCGGATTGGTGATGAGCCGGAGGAAATCAAAGAAGAAAGACAGGTATTTGACAGGCGCAGCCGCTTTGGACGTTATGATGACGCCGGAAACAAAAAAGGGCGGATATCAGACAAAAGACGACGAAACAATCGCGCTGAAAAGGAAGACGGAAAAGGACGGAACGGGCGAAGGGACAAAGAAAGCGGACGAAAGGCGAGGGAAGACGAGCGCAGCCGCAATAAACGCAGAAATCAGAAGAGCGGCATAAAACTGGGAAAAAAGTATTGGTAAGAGGTTTTGGAAAATATGGGACATAAAAATGAAAGGAAAAAGCTTCCGGGGGGGAAAATTGCAGGCAGAAAAATTGCAGGCAGAAAAGCAAGGATAAGAAGGCGCAAAAGGCGGCAGAGAATTGTATTAATTGAGAAGCTTGTCATGGCAGCAGCCGTAATTATTGTATTTGCAGCCGTGGGAGTGCTTTGCGTGAAGCTGGCGCCTGAAATCAGAATATCCAGGAAACTGAGTGCAGCCAGTACTTTTATGGAAAAACAGGATTATGAAGATGCGATAGCCTCCTGTGAGGAAGCGCTTCAAATAGATTCTTCTTCTGTTCAGGCATACCATGCGATGGCAGGGGTTTACCTTACGAAAGAGGATAATGTCCTGGCGGAGCAGGTTTTATATAAAGGCTGGGAAACTACTCAGGATGAAAGCCTGCTTCAGTATTATTGTACTGTTTTGCTGAATGAAGCGGTAGAAGATATTAATAATCAGAAATGCACATTAAATACTATGGAAAAATGCGTGGAGGTATTGGAAGAAAATTCTGAAAACGAAGATGCATTCAGGTTGTTGGATGTATGTTATGAAAAATTGCTGCAGGATACTCCGGAACAGACAGGATTGTTTTGCAGTGATTTCTCCGGTTCACAGGAAGAAAGCTGCGGTTATGAGCAGTATCAGGATTTAATGCTGAGAATGATGAAGGTTTATGAAGCAAGTCCTTCCGAAGAATTGAAAGCCGAAATTATTAAGTTTGCGGTTCCGGATACTGCTAAAATGCTTCTGGAGGTAAAACATCTGCAGGATTACTGTGATTTGCTTGTAAAAGCTGCGCAGGTTGAAAGCAGCGAAAAGCTGGAGCAGCTGATTGCCTGTATGGAAAAGGCGGTTCAGGTACAGGATTATTTTTCACAGGCTTTTGCTGTTTTTGAATCAGGAGATTTTTCCCCTGTCAGAGAATTTATGAACAGCAGTGAATATATTGCAATCAGGGATGAATTTATTGCAGGAACCATGGAATACTGGAAGGGAGAAACTTATATTCCCGTAAGCCGTGAGATGATGAAAATCATAAATGAGGATGGAAGCTTTCAATTCTCTTTTTTGGATTTTGAAGAAAATCCGGATACAGATGGTGTAATCAGCGTGTGGGGAATGAAGCAGGAAGATGCAGGGGTGCAGCGTATCTGTATTTCTTATGAGCCAGCTTCGGAGAACGGAGAGTATTATCCCCATACTACTTATGAGTTTGTTTATTTATACAGCAATGTTAAAATTGGAGGACAATATGTACCTCAGATGAATTACCGTTTTGAAACAAGAGTGGCCACCCATGAAGGCACCACAACCCAGCTGATAGGAGATTGGGGCGGAGAACATGAGTGGACCACGGAATTTTAAACCGGAATTGTGTTTTTAGTTATAATGCCGTAAAATAAAAATAATTATGAACATGCGTAAAGGGAGATATGCAGTATTATGATATCATTGCTTGCAAAATTACTGATTACGAATTATCAGGACATAAGCGACCCTGATGTCCGGAAAGCTTATGGGATGCTTTGCGGAACGGTGGGTATTGTGCTGAATATATTTTTGTTTATCGTTAAGGCTTTGGCAGGCTATATCAGCGGTTCCATTGCAATTACCGCAGATGCATTTAATAATTTGTCTGACGCAGGTTCTTCCGTGATTACACTGGCGGGATTCCGGCTTTCCGGCCATAAGCCTGACAGCGCCCATCCTTTTGGTCATGGCCGGATTGAGTATATTTCAGGCTTTCTGGTGTCTGTCGTGATTTTGATTATGGCATTTGAATTACTGAAGACCTCTGTGAGCAAGATTATTCATCCTTCTGCCATAGAGGCAGGCACGCTGGTTATAGTGATTTTGATAATTTCTATTCTGGTTAAGGTATATATGGCCTTGTATAACAGAGCGGTCAGTCAAAAAATTGACAGCGCCGCAATGGATGCCGCTGCAAAGGACAGTTTAAGCGATACAATTGCGACCTTTGTGGTACTTGCAACTACACTGCTGGCTAAGGCAACGGGACTTCAGATAGACGGATATTGTGGCGTGATTGTAGCTCTTTTTGTGTTTTTTGCAGGATACAGCGCTGCAAAGGAAACCATAAGTCCGCTTCTGGGGCAGCCGCCTGAGCCGGAATTTGTGAAAAAGATTGAAGGGATTATTATGGAATACCGTGACAGGGGCGTAATAGGACTTCATGACCTGGTTGTGCATAATTACGGACCGGGCAGAGTGATGCTTTCGGTTCATGTTGAGGTTCCTGCTGCGGGGGATATTCTGGCACTTCATGACATGATAGATACGATTGAACACAGGCTGGCCAGAGAATTGAAATGCAGTGCGGTCATTCATATGGATCCTGTTCTTCTGGATGATAAATTGACAAATGAAATTAAAAGTAAGCTTGCGGATATTATTGCAGGCATGGAAGGGAAAATCAGTTTTCATGATTTTCGTATTGTTCATGGTCCCACTCATACTAATCTGATTTTTGATGTGGCAGTGCCTTTTGATTATGTTATGACTGACAGTGAGGTAGTGGATTATATTCAGAAAAAGATAAAGGAAATAGATGAAAATTATTTTGTGGTGATAGATGTGGATAAGGCATACA
>CAZDPE010000138.1:0-5626 GCA_964507235.1 uncultured Lachnospiraceae bacterium | reverse complement strand
ATGCCCTTAGCAAGCAAGCTCTCACGGTCATATTGTACAATTGTTTCTGCATGGCCGAACTGATACTATACATATCTTACCAGAATATTTATAAATAGCATACCCTTTACAAGGAAATAAATAGCTGTTAGAATGGTTTTGTTACGAAAATGTTACAAAATACTCCTGTTACAAGAGGTTAATAATGAAGTATATTTCATGTTATTATAAAAGACTTAAAATCAGAAATTTAAAAATTGCAATACTGGCAGTAATTGTCAGTATCTTTTTTCTGCCAAGCTATGTAGCTTTTCAAAGTACAGGGAATAATATGTTTACAATTCTTTTAAACGGCGTCAAAGTAGGAGTTGTAGGCTCTCCCGATGAAGCGGCGGAATATGTAAAAGAAGCGAGAAGGCAGATAGCATCTCACAGTGAGGAGCTTGTGCTCGTGGAAAGTGATATGGAAGCGGTGGGCAGCGAAGTGCTCTGGGGAAAGGTAGACGATAAGGATACAGTTATTTCCAATATGTCGATGGTTCTTGCAGATGATATCCGGGAAACTATGAACCGCTCTTATGTGGTAAAGATTAATGAACTGATGATAAATCTTTCCAGTGAAGATGAGGTAATAGAGCTTTTGCAGGCAGTAATTGATAAATATGATTCTGAGGGCAGGTATACGGTGGAATTGCGTCTTGATCCTTCAAGAGAGCTGCCGGTTTTAACTACGAACGTTATTTCCCGGGAAGAGGCGGAGGAGCAGGTAGAAGAGGTTATCAGTTTAAATGCGGGTATTGATGCGGAAATTGCCGAAGTTTTTGAAACGGTAGAGCCCGATTTGGAAAAAGGCTTTGAGGATTATGAATTGGGATTAATATCCCTGGATTTCGGCGATACTATCGAGGTGGTAGAAGCCTATTTATCGGATGAAGAATTGTGCGGTATAGAGGAAGCGATAGAGCTGGTTACGAAGGATCAGGAAAAGAGCGAGGTATATGAGGTGAAATCAGGCGATACTTTGTCAGAGATTGCACTGGAAACCAATATTCCGCTGGACAGGCTTATTGAAATGAATGAAACTCTTGAGGATGAAAATTCCATGATCAGAGCAGGGGACGAGCTTGTCATAACGGTGCCTGAGCCTGAGCTTACCGTAAAGCGTCAGGAAGAAATGTATTATGAAGAGGACTATGAAGAGGATATCATTTATATTGATAATGACGACTGGTATACAACAGAAAGAAAAACAATTCAGGAGCCTTCGGCAGGCCATAGAAAAGTAGTGGCAATTGTTTCTTTTGAAAATGATAAACAGGTAGCAAAGGAAATCATTAAAGAAGAAATTACCTATCAGGCAGTTCCCAAGATTGTGGAAAGAGGAACCAAGATTCCGCCTACCTATATTAAACCCATTTCAGGCGGCCGTCTTTCTTCCAGCTTCGGAAGAAGAAGCGCTCCGAAAAAGGGCGCAAGCACTTATCATAAGGGCGTGGACTGGGCAACTCCTACAGGAACGGCTGTGGTGGCATCCTCCGGAGGAACCGTTGCAAAAGCCGGCTGGGGCAGCGGTTACGGTTATGTGGTATATATCAATCACCCGGATGGAAGACAGACCAGATACGGACATTTAAGCAAGGTGCTGGTATCTGCCGGACAGACCGTTTCCCAGGGACAGAAGATTGCATTAAGCGGAAATACGGGTGTCAGTACGGGACCTCATCTGCATTTTGAAATACTGATTAATGGAACTCAGGTGAATCCGCTTAACTACCTGAACTGATGTTTGAGATTTACAAATGCTTAGAATATGGTATAATGTAGCGTATCGGGTAGAATATTGAATACGAAGTACCATTTATTTTTTCCCGATACGCTAGTGATGGACTTAAAATTCAGATATAACAGATAAAAGAAAGATTAATAAGCAATTTGTATTGATATAGAGGTATACGATGGAACAGTATGCAATTAAAGGTGGGAATCCGCTTGTAGGAGAAGTGGAAATTGGCGGCGCTAAAAATGCGGCGCTGGCGATTCTGGCGGCAGCAGTCATGACGGAAGAAACCGTGATCATAGAAAATGTCCCGGATTTACGCGATACTATGGCGATGCTTCAGGCTATGGAAAGTATAGGAATTCAGGTAGAACAATTAAGCAGACACACTGTTAAAATTAATGCAAAAAATATCAATGATTTGATAATTGAAGATGATTGTATTAAAAAAATCAGAGCTTCTTATTATTTTTTAGGAGCTTTACTTGGCAAATATAAGAAAGCGGAGGTAGCGCTTCCGGGGGGATGCAATATAGGATTGCGCCCCATTGACCAACATATTAAAGGCTTCCGTGCATTAGGTGCAGATGTAAGAATTGAGCATGGTCTTATTATCACTGAAGCACAGCAATTAAAGGGAAGCCATATTTATCTTGATGTCGTTACGGTCGGGGCAACCATTAATGTAATGATGGCGGCAGTTATGGCAGAAGGGCAGACCATTATTGAGAATGCGGCCAAGGAACCGCATGTTGTGGATGTGGCCAATTTTTTAAACAGCATGGGAGCTTCCGTAAAAGGTGCAGGAACCGATGTAATTCGTATTAAGGGAGTGCAAAAGCTTCATGGAACGGAATACGCGATTATTCCTGACCAGATTGAGGCAGGAACTTTCATGTTTGCAGCAGCAGTCACAAAGGGAGATGTTACCGTTAAGAATGTGATTCCCAAGCATCTGGAATCTATCAGCGCCAAGCTGATGGAAATCGGCTGTGAGGTGGAGGAATCGGATGACGCGGTACGTGTTGTGGCAGCAAAGCCTCTTACGCATACACATGTAAAAACGCTGCCTTATCCCGGTTTTCCTACGGATATGCAGCCGCAGATTACGGTTGCCCTTGGTTTGTCCAGGGGAACAAGTATTGTTACGGAGAGTATTTTTGAAAACCGTTTTAAGTATGTGGATGAACTTACCAGAATGGGGGCAAGCATCAAAGTGGAAGGAAATACGGCTATTATTGACGGCGTGCCGAAGTATACAGGCGCCAGCCTGACGGCTCCGGATTTGCGGGCCGGGGCAGCTTTGGTGACAGCGGCTCTTGCAGCAGAAGGTATTTCTACCATTGATGATATTAGATTCATTGAAAGAGGTTATGAGGATTTCCCTCAAAAGCTGCAGTGTCTGGGGGCACAGATTGAAAAAGTGAATACGGAACGCGAACTGCAGAAATTCCGTTTTAAGATAGGTTGAGCAGCAAGTTTTCTATTGTAATGAATGAAAAGCCGTCACGTAAGTGGCGGCTTAAATAAGTTCTTCAATATTCAGCTCCGGATGAATGCTTAAATCCAGAAATCCGTGTTCTGTCTGAATAGTAGGAGCGGAAAGGTGCTGCTTGTTGATGAAAACAATTTTTCCGGTAACGCCGTTATTCAGCCGTACTGAGTTGAGAAGATAAGTGTTCACCACATTCGTAAGGAAAGTCAGGATGAAATGGGGATCGTATTTTTGGAACCTTTCGCTTTCAAAAAGCGCAATGGCCTTAAACGGACATAAGGGACCGCGGTAAATACGGGCAGAGGTCATGGCGTCATAGACATCTGCAATAGCAACTATTTTTGCATAAGGGTCAATCTGTTCTCCTGTAAGTCCCAGAGGATAGCCGGTGCCGTCGCATCTTTCATGGTGCATTAATACTGCGTTGCGGATGCAGTTCGGGAGGGCAGAGTTTTTCAGCATTTCATAGCCTTCTAAAGGGTGTCTTTTGACTAGATTATATTCCTGCGAGGTAAGTTTCCCGGGCTTTTTGATGATACTGTCGGGAATTTTTGTTTTACCAATGTCATGAAGAAGGCCGCTGATGGCAGCATTACGGACTTCCTGCTCGCTGAGCCGGAGCCATCTGGCAAATGCATTGCAGATTAAGGCTACGTTCATGCAGTGGATATAAGTGGCGTCATCATATTCCCGCATACAGTGAAGCATGTCAAATATATTTGGGATTGTCCAGTCCGGCTCCAGAATATTGAAGGTGTGGTTCATCAGCTTATCAATATCCAGCGGAGATCCCTTTTCGATAACATCATTAATCGATTTTTTAAATGTATCCACATCGGCTTCGAACTCTTTTTTAAACTGAATGAATTCGGGGCTTTTACGGATTTTTTCGGAATAAGGCGGATCGTAATTGTTGGTGTCTGCAACATCCGCAGGCTGATCTTCCACTTTTACCTGCAGGATAGGGTAGAAGGCCAGTTTCGTTATTGTTTTATCGGTTAAAATGAGTCCCTTGGGAAGAATGAGCTGGTTATTGTAACTGAACACGTCTTCAGCAGTGATCATTCCGGGAACTAAATCAGCAGTGTTAACTCTCTTCATATATGCTCCAATGATATATTGATATTGCCTGAAAAAATTGTTGAAAACTATTCAAATACAATATAAATTATAAAATTTCTCAATATTATTGTCAATCTATAATATTTCATTGACAAATATCCTTACTTGGTGTAGCCTGTATACAGATATGAAAATTCAATATTGTAGAATCTCTTATTCAGAGTGGTGGAGGTACATAGGATCTGTGAAGCCACGGCAACCCCATTAACGGAAGGTGCCTACCTGAGCGAGCAAGAGCCAAACGGCGATCGAACAATAAGAGGATTTGATTATCGAGAATCGGTCCGCTTTTTGTAAGCGGATTTTTTTGTGGCAATAGAAAAATTGTCGAAAAAACAAAAAGGAGAGAAGAAAAATGGAGAAAAGATTATTTACTTCAGAATCAGTAACAGAAGGCCATCCGGACAAAGTCTGCGATGCCATTTCAGATGCCATCCTTGATGCCTGCATGGAAAAGGACCCCATGAGCCGTGTGGCATGTGAAACAGCTACCTGTACGGGCTTTGTTCTTGTGACAGGAGAGATTACCACGAATGCTTATGTTGATATTCAGAAAATTGTACGTGAAACTGTAAAGGAAATCGGATATACCAAGTCTGAATACGGCTTTGACGGCAATACCTGCGCGGTGCTTGTGGCAATTGACGAGCAGTCTGCAGACATTGCAATGGGCGTTGATAAGGCGCTGGAAGCCAAACAGCAGGAAAGCACTGTAGAAAATAAGATGTCTGATGAGGAAATCGAAGCAATCGGTGCCGGTGATCAGGGTATGATGTTTGGTTATGCAACCAACGAAACAGAGGAATATATGCCTTATTCTATTTCCCTGGCGCATAAGCTCGCAAGACAGCTTACCAAGGTTCGTAAGGATGGCACATTAAGTTATTTAAGACCTGACGGAAAGAGCCAGGTATCCGTAGAGTATGATGAAAATGGTAAGCCTGTCCGTCTGGAAGCTGTAGTATTATCCACACAGCATGATGAAGATGTAACACAGGAGCAGATTCACGAGGATATCAAGAAATATGTGTTTGATCCCATTCTCCCTAAGGAGCTTTTGGATGAAAACACCAAGTATTTTATCAATCCCACCGGCCGTTTTGTAATCGGAGGACCTCACGGGGATGCAGGGCTTACGGGCCGCAAGATTATTGTAGACACTTACGGCGGATATGCACGCCACGGCGGCGGCGCTTTTTCCGGTAAGGACTGCACCAAGGTAGACAGAAGCGCAGCATATGCAGCGCGTTATG
>CAZDPE010000137.1:0-5700 GCA_964507235.1 uncultured Lachnospiraceae bacterium | reverse complement strand
CAACGATTTCTTTTTTGATGTCCTCCACCACGATTGCTTTCAGCTCAACCGTTTCACTTTCCTGAAAAGTCATCTGATTTCCTCCCAAATTTATTCTACCCACATTCTAACCATTCTAACCATTCTTGTCAACCCGTATGGTTAGAATGGTTAGAATAAATCATGAGATATGAGAAAACAGAACTATCTATGGCTTTTTCAACTTGGGAAAAGGAATCGGATAGACGGCGAAATTCCCGAAAACACCAGTGTTTTCGGGAATTCTGGATTAAGAATCAGATAATTCTGATTTATTTCTTTATTAACAATGATTTCCCCGTCATTTCCACGGGCTGCTCCATTCCCATCAATTCAATCAGAGTGGGAACAATATCCGCAAGGCATCCGCCCTCTCTCAAGGCATAACCAGGGTCTGCATTTACAAGAATGAAAGGAACCGGATTGGTTGTATGGGCTGTAAAGGGAGCGCCTGTTTCATAGTCAATCAGCTGTTCCGCATTTCCATGGTCAGCGCAGATAAATAACTGGCCATTTACCTCTTTGATGGCCTCAACGGCCCTGCCAACACACTCATCCACTGTTTCCACCGCTTTAATTGCAGCTGCTTCCACTCCAGTATGTCCGACCATATCAGGATTTGCAAAATTAATAATAATTACATCATACTTCAGAGATTTAATTGACTCAACCAGCCTGTCGCAAACTTCATAAGCGCTCATCTGAGGCTTCAAATCATAAGTTGCCACATCCTTAGGTGAATTAACAAGAATTCTGTCCTCACCCTCATTCGGCTGCTCCACGCCGCCGTTAAAAAAGAAGGTTACGTGAGCATACTTTTCTGTTTCTGCGATTCTTGCCTGTTTCATATGATTTGCCGCCAGCCACTCTCCAAAGGTATTCGTAACGGAAATCTTGTGGAAAGCCACATCCTTATTGGGAATTGTGGGGTCATAATCAGAGAAGCATACATAAGTAAGGTCAAGCCTTGTCCCTCTGTCAAAGCCCTTAAAATCATCATCGCAGAAAGCTCTTGTAATTTCTCTTGCTCTGTCAGGTCTGAAATTAAAGAAGATTACGGAATCCTTATCCCTGATTGTGGCAACAGGTTTTCCATCCTTTACTACTACAGTAGGTTTCACAAATTCGTCTGTTTCTTCTCTGTCATAAGAAGCCTGAATGCCGTCAGTACCGCTCTGCGCTGTTAAGCCTTCTCCCTTTGTCAGCGCATCATAAGCCAGCTTTACTCTGTCATAATTGTTATCTCTGTCCATTGCATAATAGCGTCCTGCAACGGATGCAATTTCACCCACGCCGATTTTGGCCATTTCTGCTTCCAAAGCTTCTGCGTAGCCTTTTCCACTTGCAGGAGGCGTATCACGCCCATCTAAAAAGCAATGTACATAAACTTTGGAAATCCCGTTTCTCTTAGCAAGTTCAAGCAAACCGTACAGATGTGTATTATGGCTGTGCACACCGCCGTCGGATAATAAGCCGAACAGATGCAGTGCGGAATCATTTGCTTTGCAATTTTCAACCGCTTTTAATAAAGCAGGATTTTCAAAAAAAGTACCATCCTGAATTTCTTTTGTAATTCTGGTGAGTTCCTGATATACAATACGGCCTGCACCCATATTTAAATGTCCAACCTCAGAGTTGCCCATCTGGCCATCGGGAAGTCCTACTGCCATGCCGCTTGCATTTCCCTTTACAAAAGGACATTCCGCCATTAATTTGTCCATAACGGGCGTATTCGCTTCTGCCACGGCGTTGCCGTCTGTTCTTTCATTTAAGCCATATCCGTCTAAAATCATTAACACTGTAGGTTTTTTCATCTGGTTCTCTCCTCTTCATTTCAATATTTATTTTTCATTATTATCAAATAAGCTTTATATCAATTCGTTATTTTAATAACAATCTTGCCACTTACGAATTATACACGTATTTCGCTTTGTATGCAACATTAAAAATTTTATGTGTCTGTCTTATTCAACACTACCATGCCGCATATTGCGCCGGGACCAAAACACAGTAATCATCAAAACGCTTTATTGAAAAATTTGTAATATCATAATTTATTAAATAATCCGTCTTTATTACATACGCCGCATTTTTTCCGGAATCCATTTCTTCCTGAGAAGGATTGCAGAAATGATAACGCTCCGCATACGGAATATCAGTTCCTATAAACCGATCAGTCTTGCCCTGGTAATATTCTGCATCAATCTGTTGTGCATACATAGTTAATATCTCACTGACATTCCATGAACCATTATACTGGGTATCCGGAGTAATATAGTAATAATCACACTCCAATTCCCCGGCGAATTCTACTGCCGCAAGGAAATCCTGATAAAATACATCCTCCATTTCATCTGCCCAGCGGGTAAAATAATAATTAAAAAACAATACACTTAATATGGAATATATTCCAATCAAAATAACAGCAGCCTTCTTCCATTCCATGCTGATATAATAAATTGCTATTCCGGCAAAAATAATATGACCATAAAAAATAATATTAATTCTGTTCACATTTACAGAATTAATACAGATGCCTGTAAAAATGCTGCTCCCCCAGTATATAAGCAGTATTTTACAAGCCGTTTTCTGTTTTCTGCTTTCCGCATGCTTTGCTCTGTAAAATGATATTCCTATCCCCACGATTATCAAGGGCATGGAGCATTGGTACATTGTTCCAAAGCTGTCAATGGCATTCCAGATTAAATCCGGTTTCTGCAGAAATACAACCTGGACCAATGCATTGAAATTAACAGCTAACTGCCTTATTGGGTTTTCTGAAAAAAACAAAATATCCTGAGAGCGGATGCTGTTTTCAAAATACTGCATTGTCACAAAAGGAAGCTTTACTGTATCCCATCCCATAAAATTTATCAGCATGGTTCCGTAAATAGGAAAAGACAAAACCAAATAAATCAATACACAAATTACTGTCTGCTTTATCGATACATACTTATGAATCATCAGCATAATACATGCCGCCAGTAGGAATACCGGCACCATGTAAAAAGAAACCCCATAAGAATACATGCACAGGGCGTAAAAGACCATTGCCAAATAGAAAAATTTACTGTTTTTTAATCCCCTGATGAGAAAATATGTGCCAATAATAAACATATGAGGAAATACATTACAATCAAGCGCCCATCTGCTCTGCATAAAATGCCAGGGATTAATTGCAAGAAAAAGCAGGGTGATAAGCGCCGCTTTCGGAGAAACAATTTCCTTAACAATACCATACACGGCAGCGGCGCCTGCCAGACTGACTATCAGCACAGGCAGTCTGGCAGTCAGACTGCTCAGGCCCCAAAGCCTGATAAACGGCACTGTTAAATATGACAAAAGCACGCTCATCTGGCCATATCCCCACGCCGTAAAATGAGCCGGCAGCCATGTGCCAAACCGGTCAGTTCCATACTCTGAAAGAGCTAATGCGTCCACCGCTCCCATTGCACCATCCTGATTAAATCCGCCGGGAATACTCCCCAAACCAATACAGCGGATTGCAGTCAATCCATAAAGCACCAGAAAATAAAATGCTTTACTTTGTTCCATTCCAGCCGGCTTATTATTATCTTTTCCCCGCCCTTCCAGCCTTTCCATGGCTATTACAAGTATCAAGCCCAAAACAAGCAATAAGCATCCAATATTTACAACCGCCATATCTTCTCCTTCCCTACAACCAGAACATAATTCCATACTTTACCTGTATGAATAAATCCTTACGCAAATCAATTAATGCTTCTCCTGTATCCAGAAAGAAAATCCGTATCTGATAAATAATGTTCAAAAATAAACAGACAACTAAAAATAACAGTAAAAACTTTTTTAATACCTTATTTTCCGCTCTCTTAAAAAGAATCAGCCATGAAAAAGCAGCAGCCAGCATACTTATATACGCCATACTTATCACTGCATTTTTCTTTAAATACTTTCGGAATACCAGTAATGCCGGTCCCAGCCATGCAAACAAATTTACCGCAAAGATTCCGCCATATGTGGCTTCTGAAATGGTAATCCCCATGTACTGTGATTGAAAATAATTCGCTTCTGTAAAGGGAAAATCCAACGTTGTTTTTAATGGAGCAAATAAATAAGCAAAAATTCCAAGAGGAAGTCTATCCGGTACAAATCCTCTGTTGCGCATATCATTAAAGGTCAGATTATAATTTGCGCCGAAATCAACAGGCGAACCGAATCTTATGTAATTATAGTACATCAGAAAAACAGCTACTGTAATCATAGGAGCTGCAAGCCCTGCCATATTCTTAATTCCTTCTTTTGTTCTAATATAAGAAAATGAAAAAATATATTTTCTGAGAAGAACCGCCGCAGGCAATACCATTAGAAAAAGCTGAGGCCTGCATCCTACAATCAACGCCATACAAAGACTGCCCAATACAAGATACCCTGTAAGCAGACTGTTATCCCGTTCGGCACATAAAAAACACCATATTCCAAGAAGCCCTAATCCCAGCCCGACAATAATCGGAACCGTATACATATCCGGCCTCTTGCACATATAGATTAACCCGCTTCCTAATATCATAAGTTCTGACAGCAGGTACCATGCTCCAATGCTCGTTTCCGGGAACCACCTTTTAATTACCTGATAAATAATTCCCATCATCCCGAGGATTACCATGCCGGCGCCTATAAATATTACCTGATAATTATGCAGATGGGTTCCCGTCAGAAGATAATATGGCAGATAAAATAATATTTCCGGCACTACCCCGAAATACACATAATATTTTCCTTCATAATATGCATAATCCCATAAATACCATTCTCCACTTTCCTCCATAACCTGTTCGCGAAGATTATAATCATAAGGATTTTCCATCTCCTGAAGAATCTGAGGCGGTTCTTCCAGAAGGTATGCCCTGCCCTGGCTTAAGCTTTCTGCAAGCTTTTGATATTGCTCATGGTTTACTGCAGGCTCTCCCCTGAAAAAGGGGTTTACATGTATCATAAGACCCGCACACAGCATATGCAGCAGAAAAAAAGAAACAAGTAAAATATTTTTGTTTCTTTGCATATCCAGAAATCTAATCTGATATATAAATGAAGACGGTCGTAAAAAATAGCATGCCAGAAATATAATCCATAATCCAAATACTCTTCCCCATGAAAAAAACACAGGTATGACCGGATTTAATTTATAAGAAATCCTGACATGCTCTCCGTCATTCAGCATCGGAAAAATTTTCAGGCTTTTACACTTTCCATATAAATGAAATGTTAAATACTTGCTTTTTTCCTGGGAATAATATATTTGTCTGGCAGGCATCCCATAATAAATTTCATGAGATTCGTCACGCGCTGATAACTGTATTTCAGCGTTCCTGTTTTCACTGTCTAAAATCTGAATGTCAATATATAAAGTATTAAGTTCTTTGTTTATTTCATTAAACTCCAGATACTTATTACCTTCATTCAGAATATATGTATGGTCCTCTTGCTCCAAAATGCCATCTCCGAGCACCAGTGAATAATCAGTAATCTCCTGGTTGTTCACCGATTGCCAATGCCGAAAATTAAATAGGAAAATTTCCAAAAGCAGTGCCAATGCCAAAAGCCCAAATACAATTATATACTTTTTATTCCCTGCTATGACTCCCTGATTAATCATCTGCAGAATTTCCCTTCCGGATATTGCATAAATTCGCTTAAGTGTAT
>CAZDPE010000136.1:0-5796 GCA_964507235.1 uncultured Lachnospiraceae bacterium | reverse complement strand
TAACCGCTTAATGTAAATACCTTTCCGCCGATAATTACTTCTGTATCCGTTTTTACTGACAATCAGACTCACCCCTTTTATGAAGAATGTACATATGACTCAGGAAAAAAATTATATACTTTCCCACGTTAATTCAGCCAGTTCGTCACAACTGTCTGAAATATATTATACTTATATCATTCCGGAATTTCAAGACCCAAATGGTGATATGCATATTCCGTAACCACTCTGCCGCGGGGGGTTCTGTTAATAAATCCGTTTTTAATAAGATATGGCTCATATACATCCTCTATCGTTCCGGAATCCTCTCCAATGGCAGCCGCAAGGGTATCAAGCCCTACCGGTCCGCCCCCGAATTTATGAATCATCGTCAGCAGCATATTTCTGTCAATATGGTCTAATCCCATTGGATCCACATCCATTAAATCCAGCGCCGTTATTGCAATTTCTTCCGTAATAATCCCATCATATTTTACCTGTGCAAAATCCCTGACCCTTTTTAATATTCGGTTTGCAAGACGCGGCGTTCCTCTGCTGCGTTTTGCCATTTCACCTGCACCTGCAAGTTCTATGGGCGCATTCAGCACCTGCGCTGAATGCATGATAATTTGCTGTAATTCCTCAACAGAATAAAATTCCAGTCTGTGAATAATTCCAAATCTGTCCCTAAGCGGCGCCGTTAAAAGTCCTGCCCTGGTAGTAGCCCCAACCAATGTAAATTTGGGAAGATCCAGTCTGATAGAGTGGGCTGCCTGGCCTTTTCCAATCATGATGTCAATTGCATAATCCTCCATAGCCGGATAGAGAACCTCCTCCACCTGTCTGTTCAAACGATGAATTTCATCAACAAACAAAAGGTCGCCTTCCTGTAAATTATTTAATATTGCTGCCATCTCCCCCGGTTTTTCAATTGCCGGACCGCTGGTAACTTTCATATTGACACCCATCTCATTGGCAATAATTCCTGCCAAGGTTGTCTTTCCAAGTCCCGGAGGTCCGTAAAAAAGCACATGGTCAAGGGGATCCTTTCTTTGCTTGGCTGCTTCTATATAAATCTTGAGATTTTCCTTGATTTTAGATTGACCGATATAGTCAGTCAATTTTTCGGGACGAAGAGAACCTTCTATCTTAATGTCATCTTCAATTAAATTCGTTTCTATCATTCTTTTTGCCATGAGTTTTTCCTACTGTTTTTTATTATTCAATTACTTAAAACATATTTTTTAAAGCCAGCTTTAAAATTGTTTCCACATCCGCATTTTCTTCCGGATTTGCCTTTTTTACTGCTTTCAGAGCATCGGAAGCGCTATATCCCAATGCTACAAGCGCTTCAACCGCCTCATTTCTCGCATTATTATCCTCTTTTAAGTCTGCTCCTGCCGCATAACCATTCATCTCTTTTTGAATCAGTGTATCTTCAATAGAAATTTTATCTTTCAAATCAAGAATTACTCTCCCGGCTGTCTTATTTCCGATTCCCGGAGCCTTGGCAATAGCTTTTGCATCTCCTGACATAATGGAAAATCTTAAATCATCTGCACTCATAACAGATAAGATGGCCAGTCCTCCTTTCGGCCCAATACCGTTTACCGTAATCAGAAGCTTGAATATTTCCAGTTCATCCCTGGACAAAAAACCATAAAGCCAAAATGCATCCTCTCTTACACAGGTATAGGTATAAAGCTTCACTTCTTTGCCAATCCCGGGCAGTCTGCCCGCAGTTTCGGTTGAAATCCTGATATTGTATCCGATTCCTCCTACATCTATCACAACATTATCTTCAGAAATATGCTCAATCTCTCCTCTGACAAAGGCTATCATAACTTACTCTCTCCTCTAATCATTATCCTGCTGATATATGGTTTTACCAGTGATGCTGCAATGCCGATTAAAATCCCGGTGATAAAACCTGACAGAATCAGCATGGGAATATAATATAAAATGCCATATGTTTTTATTACCGCATATGCAACTGCAAGCTGCCCCATATTATGCATAACGCCTCCTGCCGCACTGACCAACGGCAGATGGAATTTATCACTTTTTACCATAATTATCATAATAATGCAGCTGAAAAAGGCGCCTGAAAGACTGTAAAGAATCATGGTAATATTTCCAAACAATAAACCGCAGATAATTGCTTTTGTTAAAGTCAGCAGCAAAGCTTCCCTGTATCCTATCAGATAAATACACAATATTACCGCAAGGTTCGTCAGCCCCAATTTTATTCCCGGAATGCCGAACTGAAAAGGAATTAAGGTTTCAATATAAGATAAAATAAGGGCAAATGCAAGCAATAATCCCAAATATGCCACATTAACTTTCATCTGTTAATTTACGACCGCATCAAGGCCGCTCTCCTTCCCCGATGTAATCTGCAAAACAAGCTTATGAGGCAGACAGATAATACTTTCTCCGTTTTCTGAGATGCTCCGCTGTCTTATGCAGAGCTTATCAGGACAATCAGCATCTGTTACCCTGGCATTTCCGCCGCTTATCAGCACCAGATTATATCCTCCATCCTCTGCCTGTACTGAAACAACCTTATCTTCTGACAGGGAATAACTATCTAATAACTCACCGTCCTGCCAGACCTCAACTTTTCCGTTTTCATTTTGACTGTTCCTTATCTTGGGAATAATAAAAAAAAGCAGCGCTGCCATTAATATAACTCCCATTACCAATATGTCACCCTTCAGCTTTTGCATATCATTTCACTCTGTCTTCATTAGATTTAACAACTGTGTATTTTATAATTTTATCATGGACGAACATATGTTTCAAGAGGTTTAAGGTTATTTCTTTTACTGCCTGTATATGATATACTGTATTCATCAGGCAGGGAAAACTTATCTGACCTGAAATATGCATATTAAAGGATGGATTACAATGAGAATTATTTTTGTCCGCCACGGTGAACCGGATTATAAAAATGATACTTTAACAGAAAAAGGATGGCGCGAAGCAGAACTTCTTGCTGACCGTATCTGCAACTGGACAGTTACAGACTTTTATTGTTCTCCTCTTGGACGCGCCAAGGATACCGCTTCCTGTACGCTTCAAAAAATGAACCGCACTGCGGTGACCCTGGACTGGGTTCAGGAGTTTGCCTATTTTATTGAGGATCCCATAACCGGAAGGCATGGCGTTCCCTGGGACTTTGTTCCTTCCTTCTGGAGCAGCGATCCTTTAATGTATTCAAAAGAAAACTGGGTAAATGCTGATGTAATGAAACAAAACCCTGTCATTTCCCAAAAATATCCTGAAATCTGTTCCAGCTTAGATAAGCTGCTGGAAACTTACGGCTATGTCCGTGAACGGAATTTTTACCGTATGCCTGATAAAGAAGAGGTTTTTATCACCTCTACTGTTTCTCCCGATAATATTGGACATATTAATAATCAGGTGCGCAGGGATAATGAGCCTGTTATTGTAATATTCTGTCATCTTGGCGCTATTTGCATTATGCTGTCCCATTTGCTAAATATTCCCTTTCCTGTCTTAACACATGGTTTCTTTTTACCCACTACATCGCTCACAATTCTTGCTACGGAAGAACGTTGGAGCAATGAAGCTTATTTCCGTGTACAGGCAATGGGGGATGTCCACCATCTCTTAAATGGCGGCGAACCGCTCTCCGATGCAGGATATTTTACCAGATCTTTTCAGGGTTAATAATATTTTTTTATAAAAACAGCCTGCAAAAGCAAAAAGCCTTTGCAGGTTGTATTAAAATTTACAATACATATTTATTCAGCAGCCGTATCTGCACTTTCTGCATCCTCTGCTGTATCCGCAGGTTCTTCTGCCGTTTCCTCATCTGTTTCTGTACTTATCGTAAGATATTTCAATCTGTTTTTCGGATCTGTGATTTCATATTTTTCAATTAAATCGGCAACATAATCCGTAACCTTGCCGGAAGAAATTACACTGGAAATATTTTCATCATCTGCTTCATCATAATACCTGCTGATAAACTCCGCTACATATACCCGATGGTTCGTTTCATCAGCAATTACTGTTATATCCCCTTCTGTTCTTGTATCGTCATATAACCATTCGCTGATTGCATAAGGCACTCCCGAATAATAAGAGCCTTCACTTAAAGAATATTCCGAATCGGCGTCTTCATAATATTCTTTCTCTTCTTCTGAAGCATTCTCTATGCATAATTCTTCAAAATCTTCTCCGGCCTTACGGGCTTCTGCAAAGGCATCAGCCTGTTTTTCAAGCTCTTCCATCGCCTTACTAATATCTTCCTCAGAAGCATCCTCTGCAAGTTCGGCATTAAACGCAAAGCTTCTGAAATCCACTTTATCATAGCTTAACTTATTTTCCTGATAATAAGCATCAATTTCTTCATCGGAAGGAGCATTCACTTCCAAAAGTTCATTATAATAAGCCGCTGCCAGAAGATTTTCTTTCATAAACGGAGCTGTATTTTTTTCAGTTGCGTATTCTCCAAAGGCAGATTTATAGTATTCTGAAACAGTAACGCCGGTATCCTCGGCGGCTGTTTTGATGCTTTCCGCACGTTCCGAATAATCTGCCGAATCATCATAGCCAAAGCTGCTTGCTTTTGCATCATCTGAAAGGGCAAATATCTGTGTCATCTGCTGCACAGCCATCTGCTCGAACATGTCCTTCCATGACATTTCATCCGTATAAGCCTGCTCCGAAAAATCCTGAGAGGTATCCAGACCCATATAAGAAACCAATGAACCATAGGTCGACAAATAATTGTTAACGGAAGTATTATAATAATAATCAAATTCAAGCTTACTGACATTTCTGTCACCAACCTGAATATAAGTCCCCTTTAAAGCCGTCTGCTTGGTAACAACAGAAAATATCACTCCGATTACAATTCCAAGAACAATTGCAATTCCAATGGCTGAAGAAACAAATTTAAAAATTTTATCATCTCTTTTATCCTTTTCTTCCTTGATTCTTCTGGCCTCCATTTTACGGTCATATTTTGTCTGAACCTTCTGTTCAGCTTTTACTTCAGGCGTATTTTTCTTAGCCATTTGTAAAAATCCTCCTCACTTTAATTCATAATAACTTTTTCATAACACAATAGCAAAAAAATGTGTCCATCCTGTGAATACTCTTGCTATTTTATCATATATCACACAAAAATACCAACAAATTCCTTCATAAAAGTACAGCATCGCCAAAATATATGACAATGCTGTATCTTCGCTATTTCTGGTTAATGTAATTTACAAGTCCTTCCGCCGCGATTATTTTCTGCATAAATTCAGGAAATGCCTGTCCTTTAAACTGTGTTCCCTTTGTCAGGTTTCTGATAATGCCGGAATCAAAATCAACTTCGACCTCATCTCCTGCTTCAATTCCTTTGGACGCCTCAGGACATTCGATAATGGGAAGTCCGATATTAATTGCATTCCTGTAAAAAATTCTTGCAAAGGTTTCTGCAATAACACAGCTTATACCGGCGGCTTTAATTGCAATCGGTGCATGTTCCCTGGAAGAACCGCAGCCGAAATTCTTGTCCGCTACAATAATATCGCCTTTTTTTACATTCTTAATAAAATCCTTGTCAATATCCTCCATACAGTGGGTTGCCAGTTCCGCCGGGTCAGATGAATTCAAGTATCTTGCAGGGATGATAACATCCGTATCCACATTGTCACCATATTTAAAAACAATTCCTTTTGCTGCTTTCATATTTATTTTCCTTTCTTATTACATATCCATTACTTTCAGAAAAATTATAACTGGCAGGGGCAGGAAATTTTCCCTGTAACTGCGCTTGCTGCCGCAACTGCA
>CAZDPE010000135.1:0-5818 GCA_964507235.1 uncultured Lachnospiraceae bacterium | reverse complement strand
AGCCTTGAAAGCCTTTTATCCACCTTGAGAGAATATAATCCGGGAAGGCTGGTATGTCTTTTTGGCTGCGGCGGGAATCGTTCCAAGCTGCGCCGTTATGAAATGGGAGAAGTCAGCGGCAGGCTTGCGGACTTGACCATTATTACTTCCGACAATCCCAGATTTGAAGAGCCTCTTGATATTATTCATGATATAGAAACGGGAATGGAAAAGACGGACGGTAAGTTTCTTGAAATCTGCGACAGGAAGGAAGCCATAGCCTATGCCATAGATAACGGCCGGCCGGGAGATATTATTGTGCTGGCGGGCAAAGGGCATGAAGATTATCAGGAAATCAAAGGGGTAAAGTACCCTATGGATGAAAGAGATTTGATTGCGGATATACTGAAGGAAAGAAAAGACAGGAGCTGAAAATATGGCAGAGGGCAGGTATGCAAATATCATTATTGATATCTCCCATGAAAAAGTGGATAGAACCTTTCAATATAAAGTACCTGACGCCCTTTATGGAATATTAGAAACCGGAGTCTGTGTGATGGTACCCTTTGGAGCAGGGAACCGCCTGCGCCAGGGGTATGTAGTGGAAATTACGGATAAGGCGGAATATCCTCCTGATAAGATGAAGGAGATATTTAAGGTGGTGAAGGATAGCGTTTCCATAGAAGCGGATGCGGTAAAGCTTGCCGCTTTTATCAAACGCACCTATGGCTCCACAATGATAGCGGCGCTTAAAACGGTGCTTCCCGTAAAACAGACCATGAAGCCCAGGGAAAAGAAGAAAATTACAAGGCGCATTACCCGGGAGGAAACCGTTTCCCTTTTGGGAGAGTGCCTTCGGAAAAAGCAAGGCGCGAAAGCAAGAGTGCTTGCGGAACTTGTTAAGGAACCGGTGCTTCCATACGAGCTTTTAACGAAGAAGCTGAATGTTTCCCCGGCTGCTTTGAGGAGTCTGGAAACCCAGGGAGTACTTTCCATAGAGACGGAAAGCTATTACAGAAATCCGGTAAAAATAGAAACCGGACCTGAAGTGAAAAACCGGCTGAGTGAGGAGCAGCGGTTTATCAGGGATAAAATTCTTTCAGATTATGACAAAGGACTTCGTAAAACCTATTTGATTCACGGGATTACCGGAAGCGGTAAGACGGAGGTTTATCTTGGATTGATTGAGGGCGTGGTGGCAAAGGGAAAGCAGTGCATTATGCTGATACCGGAAATTGCGCTGACATATCAGACCCTGCTTCGTTTTTATAAGAGATTCGGCGGCAGAGTGTCTGTTATGAATTCCACGCTTTCTGCCGGAGAAAAATATGATCAGTGCGAAAGGGCAAAACGGGGGGAAATTGATGTGATTATCGGTCCCCGTTCCGCTTTGTTCGTTCCTTTTCCCAATCTGGGACTGATTGTGATGGATGAGGAGCATGAAAACAGTTACAAAAGCGAATCCATGCCCCGTTACCATGCAAGAGAAACGGCGCAGTACCTTGCACAGATAAAAGGAGCGATTCTGGTTCTTGGCTCGGCAACACCCTCCCTGGAAGCCTATTACAGGGCAAAGAGCGGTGAATATGAACTGTTTTCTTTAAACAGGCGTCTGACAGGAGGAAGCCTTCCTTCTGTTTATACGGTGGATTTAAGGGAAGAATTGAAAAAGGGAAACCGCTCTATTTTCAGTATGAAGCTGCAGGATTTGATAAAGCAAAGACTGGAGCGGAAGGAACAGGTGATTCTTTTTCTGAACCGCAGGGGTTATGCAGGCTTTGTATCCTGCCGCAGCTGCGGCTATGTGATGAAATGTCCCCACTGTGACGTATCCTTATCCCAGCATATGGGAGGGAAAATGGTATGCCATTACTGCGGATATGAAACAAGGAAGCCGGATACATGTCCCGTCTGCTCTTCACCTTATATTCTGGGCTTTAAGGCAGGCACCCAGCAGATAGAGGAGCAGATTTACAGGAAATTTCCGGGTGCCCGGGTGCTCCGCATGGATGCGGATACCACTCGGAAAAAGGATAGCTATGAAGAAATCCTGTCAGCTTTTTCCCAGGGGCAGGCTGATATTCTGGTAGGTACGCAGATGATTGTCAAGGGGCATGATTTTCCTCAGGTTACGCTGGTTGGCGTGCTGGCGGCGGATTTATCTTTAAATGACAGTGATTACCGGTGTGCGGAACGAACCTTTCAGCTGCTTACCCAGGCAGCAGGAAGAGCAGGAAGGGGAGAAAAGCCGGGAGAAGTGGTGATTCAGACCTATCGTCCCGAACATTACAGCATCCTCCGGGCAGCAGAACAGAATTATGAGGCTTTTTATGAAGAAGAGGTATTGTACCGTGAAATGGCAGGGTATCCTCCGGTATCCCACATGATGGCTGTACTGATTACGTCAAAGGATGAGCAGGCAGGAGAGCGGATGGCAAAGGCCATAGGAAACCGCCTGCTGAAAGAAGCCGAAAAAGAGCCGGTGGTTTCAAACAGGCTTAAGGTAATCGGACCTGCCAGGGCATCTGTCGGAAAAATAAATGATATTTACCGTTTTGTGTTATACTGTAAACATGATGATTATAATAAGCTTGTCACGGCAAGAGAAATGATAGAAGATTATTTAAAAAAGACAGAGAATAAGGAAAATGTGCAATTTGACTTTGACCCTGTAGACAGATTTTAAGCGAAAGGAAAGGAAAAGAGAATGGCAATCAGAAACATAAGAGAAATAGGGGATCCTGTATTGAATAAAAAATGTAAAGAGGTTACAGAGGTTACGAAAAGAACCAGGGATTTGATTCAGGATATGTTTGATACCATGTATGAAGCCGATGGCGTAGGTCTTGCAGCGCCGCAGGTGGGCATTTTAAAGAGAATTGTTGTAGTGGATGTTACGGGAGAAGACCCTGTTTTGTTAATTAATCCTGTGATTATGGAAACAAGCGGAGAGCAGACAGGAAATGAAGGGTGCCTCAGCGTACCGGGTAAAACAGGAGTGGTAACACGTCCTGATTATGTGAAGGTAAAGGCATATGATGAAAATATGCAGCCCTTTGAAATTGAGGGGACAGAGCTGCTTGCAAGGGCTTTCTGCCATGAAATCGAGCATTTGGACGGCCATTTGTATGTGGAAAAGGTAGAAGGAGAACTGATGAACACAGCTGATCTTGCGGAATAGGAGGCATTTGGAATATGAAAGTTATATATATGGGGACGCCTGATTTTGCCGTGGCTCCACTGGAAGCCATCATAAAAGCAGGACATGAGGTTACGGTGGCAGTAACCCAGCCTGATAAACAAAAAGGGAGAGGAAAGGAAGTGCAGATGACTCCTGTTAAGGAGTGTGCCATAAAGCATGGAATCCCGGTGCTTCAGCCTGTTAAGATTAAGGAACCGGAAGCATTGGCAGAGCTTAAAAAGTATCCTGCGGATGTTTTTGTTATTGCGGCTTTCGGACAGTTTCTTTCTGAGGAAATTCTTCATATGCCCAAATACGGATGCATTAATATCCATGCATCTTTGCTTCCTGCCTACAGGGGGGCGGCGCCCATTCAGTGGGTAATTATCAATGGAGAAAAGAAAACCGGCGTTACCATTATGCAGATGGCGAAAGGGATTGACACGGGAGATATGCTTCTGAAAAAGGAAGTGCTTATTGATGAAAAGGAAACAGGCGAAAGTCTTCATGATAAGCTTTCGGCAGCAGGAGCAGAATTGATTGTGGAAGCTTTGTCTAAAATAGAAGAAGGAGAAATCGTGCCGGAAAAGCAGGATGATTCTTTATCCTGTTATGCAGCAAAGCTGACCAAATCCATGGGGCTGATTGACTGGAAAAAGGATGCAGCCTCCATTGAAAGGCTTGTAAGAGGCTTAAATTCCTGGCCCAGCGCTTATACTATGTATAAGGGGAAAACCTTAAAAATTTGGGAAGCGGATGTAGTTTCCGAAGAAACGGATGCAAGGCCCGGAACAGTAACGGAAGTGGGAAAGGATTTCATTAATGTGGCAGCAGGAAAGGATATTCTTAAAATAACGAGCCTCCAGCTGGAAGGAAAAAAGAGAGTATCGGCAAAAGATTTTCTTCTGGGATATGAAGTTGTAAGCGGAATGGAGTTTTCATAGCATGAAAGTGGGCAATTGCTTAAGAAAGAGAGGTATAAAATATGTTTGGATATTATTATGATCCTACTTATCTGTTAGTGCTGCTTGGAGCAATTCTTTGTATATGGGCAAGTTCCCATGTAAACAGCACTTACCGCAAATATGCAAGAGTCAGATGCAGAAGCGGTATGACAGGAGCTCAGGCAGCGGAGAGGATTCTGCAGATGTCGGGAATCAGGGATGTGCAGATTCAGCATGTCAGCGGAGAACTGACAGATCATTATGACCCGAGAGCCAAGGTACTGCGTCTGTCTGATACAGTGTATGATTCCCGTTCCGTGGCGGCAATCGGAGTGGCGGCTCATGAATGCGGACATGCTCTGCAGCATCAAAAGGGCTATGTGCCTTTGAAAATCCGTTCCGCACTTGTTCCGGCAGCTAATATCGGTTCCAGACTGGGACTTCCGCTTGTTATTTTAGGATTGATTATGGGACTGGAGTTTGCCCTTCCGGGAGGCGGAAGCTTTTCTCTGGCAGAAATCGGAATCTGGGTATTTTCTCTTTCTGTCCTGTTTCAGATTGTGACTCTTCCGGTAGAGTTCAATGCATCAGCAAGAGCCCTGCGCATGCTGGGAAATTACGGCATTATGAATGAAGATGAAGTGGATGACTGCAAAAGGGTTCTGGGGGCAGCAGCCCTGACCTATGTGGCGGCAGCGGCATCCGCTGTTTTACAGCTGCTTCGTTTGGTGCTTCTTTCCGGCAGACAAAGAAGAGATGATTAGGAAGGAATAAAGCTTGGAAAATATAAGAGAACTGGCAGTGGATTCGCTGCTTGAAATCGTGGAAAAAGGAAAGTACTGTCATCTTGTAATCAGAGATGTGCAGAATAAACATAATTATATGGAAGGAAGAGATAAGGCTTTTTATAAAAGACTGACGGAGGGTACCTTGGAGAGAATGATTCAGATAGATTATATACTGAATCAGTTTTCCAAAGTACCCGTTTCTAAAATGAAGCCTTTCATCCGAAATCTTCTCAGAATGAGCGTGTATCAGCTGCTTTTTATGGATACAGTGCCTGACGGGGCGGTCTGTAATGAAGCGGTGAAGCTTGCAGGCAAAAGGGGCTTTAAAACGCTTCAGGGCTTTGTAAACGGAGTTCTCAGGAATATTGCCAGAAGGAAGCAGGAAATTGTTTATCCTGACAAAGAAACAGAGCCGCTGCGTTATCTTTCCGTGGTATATTCCATGCCGTTCTGGCTTGTGGAAAAATTTGCTGCGGAAAGAGGAATGGAAAATACGGAAAAAATGCTGGGAAGCTTTTTGCAGCCCTCGTCTGTAACTATCAGGATAAAGGAATCTTCAGGAGAAAAAGAGAAAGCTGATTTCCTGAAGGAGCTGGAGAAAGCAGGAGCCTGCGCAGTACAGCATCCTTATCTTCCTTATGCATACTGCCTTAAGGGAGCGGAAGGGATACAAAACCTTCCGGGGTTTCGGGAAGGACTTTTTATAGTGCAGGATGTAAGCAGTATGATTGTGTGCGAAGCAGCGGATATAAAGCCCGGAGATAAAGTGATTGATGTATGTGCCGCACCCGGAGGGAAAGCCCTGCATGCGGCGGAAAAAGCGGGAGAAAGCGGATTTGTTTCGGCAAGGGATTTGACAGAGAATAAAGCGGAACTGATTCGGGATAATAGTAACAGAATGCAGATGAAAAACATGGAAGTGCTGG
>CAZDPE010000134.1:0-5922 GCA_964507235.1 uncultured Lachnospiraceae bacterium | reverse complement strand
AAAGATTTCTGGCAATGGCTTCTCCCTGCCCTCTTTCTTCTGCTTCCATACCCGGATATGCTCCCGAAGTATTGATAAAACAGATAATGGGTCTCCCGAATTTTTCCGCCTGCTTCATCAGGCGCAGAGCTTTCCTGTACCCCTCCGGTGAAGTCATACCATAATTTCGGGAAGAGCACTCCGCCGCATCATTGCCCTTCTGAACACCAATAACCGTTACCGGCTGCCCGTAAAGCCATGCAAGGCCTCCGATAATGGCTTTATCATCTCCGAAGCTTCTGTCGCCGTGAAATTCCATAAAATCATCGAAAATACAGCTGATATAAGTAAGGGCGGAGGGTCTTTCCAGGCTCCTGGCTTCCTTTACCTTCTGCCAGGGCGTTTTCATTTTTGCCTTGGCAAAACGCTCTCTGGATATCTCTGAAGGATGAAATTTTACAATTTCCTCCGAGAAACAGCTAAAACTCTTATTCTGCAGAGAAATTCTGTGACTTTTCAAAATCTGATAAAGAGTCTGCTTTAATTCATCTCTCTCCACAATCCTGTCAACCATACCGTGTTCCACCAGAAATTCGGCTCTCTGAAAACCCTCCGGCAGCTTCTGTCCTATGGTCTGCTCTATAACCCGCGGCCCGGCAAAGCCAATAAGCGCTCCCGGCTCCGCTAAAATAATATCGCCCAGCATGGCAAAGCTCGCCGTCACCCCTCCCGTGGTGGGATCCGTTAAAACAGGCACATAAAGAAGCCCTGCATCAGAATGCTTTTTTAAGGCTGCAGAGGTCTTTGCCATCTGCATCAGGGAAATAATTCCCTCCTGCATTCTGGCGCCCCCTGAACAGCAGAAAATAACAACCGGCAGCCTTTCTTTCGTAGCGCGTTCCACCATAAGCGCAATCTTTTCACCAACTACATGCCCCATACTGCCCATCAAAAATCTGGCATCGCAAATGCCAAGGCACACTTTTTCACCATATATCTGTCCGATTCCAACAGTAATCCCTTCATGAAGCCCTGTCTTTTCCCGTACTTCCGAAAGCTTGTTTTCATACTCCGGAAAATCCAGAGGATTGCTGATTTCCATGTCTTCAAACCAGGGTTCAAAAGTATTCTTATCGCAGACCATGCGGATTCTGTTTTTTGTCCTGACACGGAAATAGTTGCCGCAGGATGTACAGATATATTCATTTAAAACAACATCATTCCTGTTTAATTCTTTTTTGCAGTTCGGACAGATAATAATCTGATTGTTATCAGCCTTTTCCTGTTTACGCTCCACTGCCTCCGGTTCCTGTTCCCGTCCCCTGATAGGAATGTACCGGTTCTTATGAAATAATCTTGCCATAATAATCAACCTCTTTATGAAACAGCAAAGGTAAGCTCCGCCTGCAGCGCCACTTTTCCATCAACGAAGGCTGTAGCTTTTCCAATTCCCATAGGCCCTTTGCTTTTAATAATTTCCGTTTCCAGCATCAGAACATCTCCTGGAATTATTTTCCTTTTAAATTTTGCAGAATTAATAGCCGCAAAATACGCCGTCTTTCCTTTATTCTCCTTAAGGCTCAGAATGGCAACGGCTCCTGTCTGCGCAAGCGCCTCCACAACCAAAACTCCCGGCATCACAGGTTCTCCCGGAAAATGTCCCTGAAAGAAAGGTTCATTGTAAGATACGCATTTCTTTGCAACCGCCCTTTTGCCCGGTTCCAGCTCCTCAATGGTGTCAATCAGCATAAAGGGCTGTCTGTGTGGAATAATTTCCATAATTTCCTTTGCAGTTAATAATGACATAACATACCTTTCCTTTCTTCCTGTTACGCTTCATATTTCTTTATCAGAATACTTGCATTGTGTCCGCCGAATCCCAGGGAATTGCTGAGTGCATAAGGAATCTCTTCCTCATAGGCTTCTTTACAGTAATCCAAATCAATTTCCTCATCCGGTGTTTCATATCCCAGTGTCTTATGAATAAATCCTGCTTCCATTTCCTTCACGCAGGTCACAAACTCAACTGCTCCTGCCGCACCGAGCAAATGACCTATCATAGATTTCGTGGAATTGATATGAATCCTCCTTGCATGCTCCTTAAACGCCAGTTTAATAGCCCTTGTTTCAAATAAATCATTATGATGAGTAGCCGTTCCATGGGCGTTGATATAGGTAATGTCCTCAGGAGAAACGCCTCCATCCTTTATGGCTGCAAGCATAGCGCCTGCTGCACCCTGTCCGTCTTCGGCAGGAGATGTAATATGATAAGCATCATTAGTACAGCCATAACCGATTACTTCAGCATAAATATGAGCGTCGCGGGCTTTGGCGTGCTCCAGTTCCTCTAAAATTACAATGCCTGCTCCCTCTCCCATAACGAATCCGCTGCGGTTCTTATCAAAGGGCAGAGAGCAGCGATTCACATCTTCTACTGATGATAATGCGGTAAGGGCACAAAATCCGGCAATGCCAATGGGCGTAACGGAACTTTCCGTTCCCCCGGCCGCCATGACATCCGCCTCTCCATATTGGATGCTGCGGAAAGCTTCTCCGATAGAGTTTGTTCCGGTAGCGCATGCCGTTACCACGTTAAGGCTCTTTCCTTTAAGTCCAAACTGAATTGCAACATTTCCAGCTGCCATATTGGAAATCATCAGGGGTACAAAAAGAGGATTCACTCTGGCCGGCCCCCGGTTTATCAGCTTGTCATATTCCCTTTCCATTGCCTGCAGACTGCCGATTCCGGAGCCTACGGCGCAGCCTATCCGATAAGGATCTTCCTTTTCCATATTAATTCCGGAATCCTCCAGCGCTTCCTTTGCGGCAGCTGCCGCATACTGGCAGAAAAGCTCCATACGCTTTGCTGCTTTAAAATCCATGTAATTCTTTCCTTCAAAGCCCTTCACTTCCGCCGCCACATGGCATTTATAATCTGTGCTGTCAAATCTGGTAATGGGGCCAAATCCATGCTTTCCATCCTTCACTGACTGAAAAAATTCATCTACACTTAATCCGATAGGAGTAATGGCTCCCATACCGGTTACTACAACTCTTCTGCTCATACCTGCTTTCCTTTCTGCTTCCTACAACGCCATTCCGCCGTCTACGGAAATCACCTGTCCTGTTATGTATGCGGCCCCTTCAGATGCCAGAAATGCTGCTGTCTTTGCTACTTCCAAAGTACTTCCGCTCCTTTTAAGCAAAGTCTGCTCCTTCATGGATTCCTTCAGTGCTTCCGGAAGATTTTCCGTCATTTCTGTTTCTATAAACCCAGGAGCAATGACATTTACAGTAATTCCCCTGCTTCCCAGTTCTCTCGCCACACTTTTCGTCAATCCGATTACTCCCGCCTTAGAGGCGCAATAATTTGCCTGTCCTGCATTTCCCATGATGCCGGTAACGGAAGATATATTGATAATCCTTCCGCTTCTTTGCTTTAAGAAATATCTTGATGCATGTCTTATAGTGTTAAAACATCCCTTCAGATTGATTCTAATTACCTCATCAAATTCCTCTTCACTCATGCGCATCAGGAGATTATCCCTAGTGATGCCTGCATTGTTGACTAAAATGTCAATCCTTCCATATTTCTTAATAATATCTGCAATCATTTCACCGCAGGCTGTAAAATCCGATACATCACAGCCGTAAGCCGCCGCTTTTCCTCCGGCCTCTTCAATTTCCTTTACGGTATCTGATGCTCTCTGTTCTGAGCCATTATAATTAACGATAACAAAGGCTCCTTCCTTAGCCAGGGTAAGGGCAATCTCCCTGCCTATTCCCCGTCCTGCTCCCGTAACAAGAGCCGTTTTCCTGTTAAGCATCGGCAAGTCCCTCCACGCATTTTTCAAGGTCTTCATATTTATCAATATTGAATACTTTTACTTCTTTACTAATCTTTTTCACAAAGCTGCTGAGAGTTTTTCCCGGTCCTATTTCAATGAAAGTGTCCACCCCGTCTGCAATCATCCTTTCCACCGACTGCTGCCACTTTACAGGAGAAGATATCTGCATTTTTAACAGAAATTTAATTTCTTTCGTGGCAGTAACATAATCAGCCATAAGATTGGATACATACGGAACGAAAAAATCCTTAAGTTCTATTTCATTAAGCTCCTTTTCCAGCTTCTCCCCTGCCGGAATCAGCATTGCCGAATGGAAGGGACCGCTGACCTTCAGCGGTATCACACGCTTTGCTCCGGCTTCTTTCAGTGCTTCTCCTGCTTTTTCCACCGCTGCCGCTTCCCCTGTAATTACTGTTTGTCCGGGACAGTTATAGTTTGCAATAGTTACGGTTCCTTCCGTTTCTTTACAAATACTTTCTATCACATTATTGTCAAGACCGAGAACCGCTGACATCGCACCTCCCACCGGAACTGCCTCCTGCATATAAATGCCTCTTTGGCGGACTACTCTGAAGGCATCTTCTTCACTGATAATTCCCGAAGCGGTAATAGCCCCGTATTCACCAAGGCTTAATCCGGCAGTTACATCAGGACGGATACCCCTTGCCTCCAAAGCCCTGCAGATGGCAACTTCATCCGTAAGCATGGCTATCTGGGTATACTCGGTAATGTCCAGCTTGTCATTTTCCTCAAAACAAAGCGCAGGAATATCAAGTCCCGTCACCTCGGAGGCCTTATCAAAAACAGCTTTGGAAACCGGTTCCTTTTCATAAAAATCCTTGCCCATTCCGGTGTACTGTGCTCCCTGTCCCGGAAATATAAATGCTATTTTGCCCATTCTTCATACCTCTTTTTCATGGAAGCTTCTGCTTCCGCCATTAATTCTTCGATGATTTCAAGGCAGCTTTGTTCCTTATTAACAAGTCCTGCAATCTGTCCTGCCATCAAAGTACCGTTTACGGTATCACCTTCTATAACAGCCTTTCTCAGGGAACCTAACGTCAGATATTCCAGTTCCTCAAGACCTGCACCTGCTTTTTCCAGCCTTAAATATTCTTTTGTCATCTGATTGCGAATCTGCCGCACCGGATGTCCCGTACTTGTCCCGGTTATTTCAGAATCAATATCCTTGGCCTTAATTACCTTTTCTTTATAATTGGGGTGCACAATGGATTCTTTTGCCACAATAAATCTGGTTCCCATCTGCACTGCTTCGGCACCCAGAAGAAAGGCCGCTGCAACTCCTCTTCCATCTCCGATTCCGCCCGCTGCAATGACGGGTATGTTTACCGCATTTACCACCTGCGGTACCAGGCATATGGTGGTTTCACTGCCGATATGTCCGCCGGATTCCATTCCCTCTGCCACAACCGCATCGGCTCCTGCCCGCTCCATCAGCTTTGCCATTGCTACACTGGCGACAACGGGCATTACCTTCACTCCGGCTTCTTTAAACTCCTTAATGTACTTTGCAGGATTTCCGGCGCCGGTAGTAACAACTTTTACGCCTTCCTCAATCACTACCTTAACAACTTCAGGCGCATTGGGATTCATCAGCATAATATTGACTCCGACAGGCTTATCAGTCAGTTCCCTGGCCTTTCTGATTTCTTCCCTTACAACCTCTGCAGGAGCGCTGGCCGCACCGATAATTCCAAGTCCTCCTGCGTCAGAAACCGCAGCAGCCAGATGATGCTCTGCAACCCATGCCATTCCTCCCTGAATGACAGGATATTTAATTCCTAAAAGCTCTGTAATCCTGCTTTTCACTCTTCTACTCCTTTATTCTTCAAATATTCCACAACTGCACCTACCGTCGTCAGCTGCTCTAAATCTTCAGAAGGAATCTCAACTCCAAATTCATCTTCAAGTGCCATAACCAGTTCAAATAAATCAAGAGAATCAACCTCCAAATCTTCCTTAAAAGAAGATTCTGCTTTAATCTCCACATTATCCAGGTCCAATTGTTCCTTTAAAAGTGCTGCTACCTTTTCTAACATTGTTTTTCTCCTTAACCATTTAATATTTTTTCATA
>CAZDPE010000133.1:0-6008 GCA_964507235.1 uncultured Lachnospiraceae bacterium | reverse complement strand
TCTGCAAAGCAGACGGGATTGAGCAGAGTGAGGAGGCGCGGATGAGAAGACGGCCCCATGAGCAAGGAGCGCAGGGCGCGGATTGCGAATGAGGCAGTCTGCGGAAGCAGACGGGATTGAGCAGAGTGAGGAAAGTGAAAGGAGATAGAAAATGGAAATAGGAAAAGGAATGGAAGTAAGGAATAGAATCAGAAAAAATCTGAAAAACGAAATGAAACTGGAATTTGATGCGGTGTCGGAAAATGAGGCGTTTGCACGTGTTGCGGTGGCGGCCTTCATAACGCCGTTAAATCCAACCATGGAAGAAATATCCGATATTAAAACAGCGGTTTCCGAAGCTGTCACCAATGCTGTTATTCATGGATATGACAGGGAAGAAGGAGCCCTTGCTGATGACAGGGAATGCAAAGTGTCTGTGCATTGTATGATTATGGATGATGTGCTTCATGTGGAGATAGCGGATGAAGGAAAGGGAATTGAAAATATTGAGCAGGCCATGGAACCCCTTTTTACCACCAAGCCGGATATGGACAGGTCGGGAATGGGCTTTGCATTTATGGAAGCTTTTATGGATGACCTGGAGGTTATTTCGGAGCCGGGAATGGGAACTACGGTGCTGATGAAAAAGAAGCTGGGAACAACGTCATGGATTGGACATGAGGAATAAACTATGACAGAAACAACAGTACTTATCAGACAGGTACAGGCAGGAAAAAAGGAATCAAGAGAAGTACTGATAGAACAGAATCTGGGACTGGTGCATCATATTGTGAAGCGTTTCCTGGGAAGAGGATATGAAGTGGAGGATTTATTTCAGATAGGAGTAATAGGGCTGATTAAGGCAATCGATAAGTTTGACACCTCCTTTGAGGTAAAATTTTCCACCTATGCAGTGCCTCTTATTGCCGGAGAGATTAAGCGCTTTATCAGGGATGACGGGCTGGTTAAGGTATCCAGGACCCTGAAGGAAAACGGAATCAAAGTAAAATATGCCAGAGAAAGACTGGGAATGCAGCTCAACAGAGAGCCTACAGTAGAGGAAGTGGCAGGGGAATCAGCCCTTACCACAGAAGAAGTGGTTCTTGCAATGGAAGCCAATGTTCAGGTGGAATCCATCTATCAATCTGTTTATCAAAATGACGGTAATGAAATCTTTATGGTGGACCAGCTTGCGGATAAAGGAAAGGATGAACAGGAGAAGCTTCTGAACCATCTGGTAGTAAAGCAGCTTATCGGAGGTCTGCCGGAGAAAGAGCAGAAAATCATCGTTCTCAGGTATTTTCAGGACAAGACCCAGACAGAGGTGGCTAAAATACTTGGCATCAGCCAGGTACAAGTCAGCCGTCTGGAAAAAAGAATACTCCTTGCCCTGCGGAAAAAAATGATGGAGAAGGTCTGAAGATAGTGGTATACTCTTATCTGAAGAAAGTAAATCAGGTAATTGCAAAGGAGTAGAAACAAATGATTAGTCAGGATTATCCCTGTTTATATGAAACACATATGCATACCTGTGAAAGCAGTAAGTGCGCGCGCAGCACAGGCGAAGAAATGGCAAAGGCATGTAAGGAAGCAGGTTATACAGGCATTATCATCACAGATCATAACTGGTATGGAAACAATTGTATTAATAAGGACTTGCCCTGGGAAGACTGGGTGGAAGCCTTCTGCAGGGGATATGAAAATGCCAGAAAATGGGGTGATGAAAATGGGTTGGACGTATTTTTCGGATATGAATCCTGCTATGAAGGTACGGAGTTTCTGATATACGGGGTGGATAAAAAATGGCTGAAAGCCCACCCTGAAATTAAAGATGCTTCCATAGAGGAACAATACAGACTGGTTCATGAAGCAGGAGGAATGGTTATTCAGGCCCATCCCTTCAGGGATGAGCCCTATATCCCCAGGGTACGGCAGTTCCCCGAACTGGTGGATGGAGTGGAAGGAATTAACGCCACTCATTCCAGTCATTTAAGTCATAATCATAATAATCCGGAATGGGATAGACAGGCTGTCAGTCTTGCAGCGGATTACAGACTGCCTGTGACGGCAGGCTCTGATGTCCACAGCACTGTAATTTTTGGCGGAGGCGTGGCTTTTAAGAGAAAAATAACTTCCATACAGGATTACTGCAGCGCTGTTAAAGGCGGAGAGGATTATATTCTGACGGACGGCGACAGATGGTATAATAAGCGGGGAGAGCTTATTTTATAAGCGGAGGAATTTATGAAATTGTTACATACGGCGGACCTTCATATAGGAAAAACGGTGAATGGTTTTTCCATGCTGGAGGACCAGAAATACATTTTGGAGCAGATAAAGAGCATTGCACTTGAAAACAGAGTGGACGGCATTTTGATTGCAGGAGATATTTATGACAGGGCGATTCCGTCAGGAGAAGCCGTAATGCTGTTTGATAATTTCCTGACAGAATTATCGGAACAGGGAATCGCTGTTTACTTAATCAGCGGTAATCACGATTCGCCGGAGCGAATCAGCTTCGGGGAAAATCTGCTGGCAAAACAGAGGGTCTTTATCGGCGGCGTCTATAAGGAAAAGCTTCCGGTATTTCAGGCAGAGGATGAATGGGGAAGCGTGGAAATCGTACTGCTTCCTTTTATAAGACCGGCCCAGGCGGATGCGGGAACCAGTGAAGAGGCTGTTGCAAAGCTTCTGAAAGATTATTTTGAAGGGGAAGAAAAGAAAGAAAATAAGACAAAAGAGAAAACAAGGCGGGTTCTTGTAACCCATTATTTTGTGACGGATGCGGGAAAAGAACCGGAGCTTTCAGACAGTGAAACTACTATAAATGTGGGAGGCCTTGATAATGTAGAGGCCTCCATTTTTAAGGATTTTGATTATGTGGCGCTTGGACATATCCATAAGACCCAGCAAATAGGGGATAAGCCTGTTTATTATTCCGGCTCTCCTTTAAAATATTCCTTCGGCGAGGTAAATCAGACAAAATCAGTAGTGCTTCTTGAACTTGCAGAAGAAGGACTTTCAAAGATATATACAGTTCCGTTAAAGCCCCTCAGGGAAATGAGGAAGGTGAGGGGAAGTCTTCAGGAAATTCTGGAGAAAGCCTCAGGAGAGGGAGCAGGCAGGGAAGATTATATACAGGCTGTGCTTACAAACAGAGAGGAGCTTATCGATCCAATCGGAACACTCAGAAGCGTTTATCCTAATATTATGCAGATTGTGCGTGAAGAAAAGAGGGAAAAGACTTCTGCTTCCGCCAGCTCTTTTACCATAGGGAAAAGGGAACCGGAGGCGCTGTTTGAGGAATTTTACAGGACGGTGAGGGGCACAGATTTGACAAAGCAGGGAAAAGAACTGATTGATGAGGTTGTGAAAAAACTGGAAGGCGGGCTATGAAACCAATAAAACTGGTCCTCAGCGGATGGGGACCCTATAAAGAAAAGCAGGAAATTGATTTTGACGTGCTGAAAAACAGGGGATTATTTTTGATTACCGGAGCGACGGGGGCGGGAAAAACTACTATATTTGATGCCATAACTTATGCGCTTTACGGGAATCTGAGCGGTGAAACCCGGGAAAAAAACAGTGTCAGAAGCGACTTTGCGGAAGAAAATACGAAAACCTACGTGGAGCTTTTTATGGAGCATGGAGGGAAAAATTATTATATTTTCAGGAATCCTGAATATATGCGTCCCAAGAAGCGAAAGAGCGGCGGTGCGGATATGACAAAAGAAAAGGAAAGCGCCCTGCTCATCCTTCCGGATGGCGGAAAAATTTCCGGCAGCAGTGAAGTTACGAGAAAAATACAGGATCTGCTTTGCCTGGATTTGAAGCAGTTTAAGCAGCTTTCCATGATTGCGCAAGGGGAATTTTCCAGACTCCTGACAGCTCCTTCAGCCGAGAAATCCAGGATTTTCAGGGAAATATTTGATACGGATTTATATGACAAAATGACGGCGGAGCTTCGCCTTCAATCCGGCAGCTTGTATAAGCAGGTTATGGAATGCAGGCACAGAATGGAAGAGGATGTGGAGCTGTTTTTGCCGGGGGAGGATAAGAAGGAAAGCTGGGAAGAACTTACCCGGGAGAAACGCTATTATTATGATGAAATTCTCGACTTTTTAAAGCAGGCGGTTAAGGAATATGAAAAAGAGTGGAAGACGCTGGAAAAGGAAGGAAAAGCTGCGGAAGAAGAAATAGAAAGACTGACCATAGCAGTAACCGAAGGAGAAAGAATTGAAAAGCTTTGTGGAAAGCTGGCAGCTGAGAAGGAAAGAAAGCAGCAGCTGATAAATAAAAGGCCGGAGATTAAATTGCAGGAGGAGATGCTTGAAAAAGCGGAGGCGGCGGGTCAGGTGAAGCTCTGTGAGGAAGCGTGGAAAAACGCCGTAAGCCAGTATCAAAACCAGGCGGACAAACTTAAAAGGGCAGAAGCAGAGCGGAAGGAATTAAATAAGCGGAAAAAAGAGGAAACCCCTTTCTGGCAGGAATCAGAAAATCTGGCGCTTAGCTACGCCCGCAGAGAAAAAAGCGGGGAACTTCAAAAGCAGCTGAAGGATGCCGATTCGGATTTGGAGCAGCAAAGAAAAGAACTGGAAAAGCTGCAAAACCGGTATCTTCAGGCGGAGAAGGAAGAAGAAGAGGCGAAGGCGGATTATGAAAATGCGGATAAAAGACATCGTCATGGAATAGCCGGAATTCTGGCAGGAGAACTTACAGAAGGAGTTCCCTGTCCTGTCTGCGGTTCTCTTTCTCATCCAGGCAAGGCGGTACTTAAAAAGGAAATGCCTTCTGAAGCAGAAGTGGAGGGAAAAAAGCTTTCTTATGAAAAAAAACGGGAAGAACGTGTAAAAATACATGGAAAAACGGCTGCCTTAAAGGAAAGAACCGACGTGCTTATACAAAGCAGGAAGGAACTGGAAGGCGCCATTTCAGAACAAAAGCTTCTTCAGGAAATGGAAACGGATTTTGTAAAGCAATATCTTAAGGAGCATAGCGGGCCGGAATTTCTGGAACAGAAGAAGGCTTATGAAACTCTTCTTGTTATGCTTCGGGAGAAGGAAAATGCCCTGAAAAATCTGAAGGAGGAAGAAAAAGAATTACAAAACAGGGAAGAAACAGCCCGGAAGAAATACGAAGAACAGAGAAAACAGAGAGGTTTTTCCTCGGAGGAGGACTATAAAATGGCTTTTTGTACGGAAGAGAAAATCGGAGAAATGCGCGGGAATGTAAGCCGGTTTAAAGAAGAGTGCAGTGCAAATGAGGGCCTTATTTCTCACCTTCAGCAGGAGCTTTCAGGAAAAGAGAGGGCTGACCTTAATGAATTGCAGCACAGGCTGAAGGAAAAAAGAGAGGCAAAATCCGGACTTTTTGAAAAACAGTCATTAAAAAAAGCAAAGTGGCAGGAAATGAAAAGACTTCGGGAGTCCCTTAAGGAAAAGCAGGAGAAGGCCTGGCAGCTGGAAAAACAGTACGGACTGGTAAAGGATTTGGAGGATGCCGCAAACGGGAACAATAAGCTTCGTCTTGTGTTTGAGCAGTATGTGCTTGCCTCTTATTTTGAGGAAATACTCAGGGCGGCTAACCTCAGGCTTTCGGTAATGTCGGGAGGAAGATATGAACTGCGGCGCCTTGCTGTTGTAGGAGATGGCAGAAGCAAGGATAATCTGGAAATGGAAGTGCTGGATTATTATACGGGAAAGTACCGTTCTGTCAAAACGCTGTCGGGGGGAGAAACCTTTAAGGTATCGCTTGCCCTTGCCCTTGGAATGAGTGATGTGGTGCAGGCGTTAAGCGGAGGCATTCGTGTGGATACCCTGTTTATTGACGAAGGCTTCGGCTCTCTGGACAGTGAATCGCTGGAGCAGGCCTGCCGGACATTAAATTCCCTGGTGGAAAAGGACAGGCTCATAGGGATTATTTCCCATGTTCCGGAGCTGTCCGAAAAAATAGAAAATCAAATCAGGGTTAATAAAACAAATGCTGGCAGTACTATTGAAGTTATGGTATCCTGAAAGTTATGATATAAT
>CAZDPE010000132.1:0-6012 GCA_964507235.1 uncultured Lachnospiraceae bacterium | reverse complement strand
TGCTGATTTCCGTATTCGGATGTGCCTTGAACAAAATATGGACATGGTCTTTATCATGATTCCATTCTTCAAGTGTTATATTGTATTTAGGCGCGATATACTCGAATATTTCTTTTGCCCTATCTGAAATTTTATCGTCAAACACTTTTCGGCGATATTTTACTACCAACACCAGATGATAGTGCAGTAGAAATACTGAATGTGCATTGCTGTCTAATTTTATCATATTTCAGCCGTCCCTCTAATTTCGACTGATTGTATTGTATTATACATTTCAGAGTTTGTCAATAGTGAGACGCAATTCATCCCCCGCTTTAGAAGTGGGGGACTTCTTGCTGGAGGTGGTTAAATATGCTTAAACTAGGTTTCCATGCAGGCTTGAATCAATCCTGACACGGTATATTCGCCTGCAGTTTTCATTTTATCAAAATCTTCCCGGGGCAGATACTCCCTGAGCGTTTCTTTTGTCTTTTGTCCGATGCAGATGATATTTCGGGGAAGTTTCTGCCGCTCACCCTTATCCTCGCAATACTGCTTTACCGTAAAAAATGCCTTTACGCCCGAAGCGCTGGCAAAGGTTACGGTATCAAGCATATCCATATGTGTCCAAAGCTGCTCCGCCATCTCCTCATCAACTACGGTTTCATAGATGCCCAGGTCTTCATATTCCACCTGCTGCTCCTGCCATATTTTATGAATATCACCGGAAGCTTCTTTTGCACGGAGCGCCAAAACCCTGTCCTCTTTTACAAGTTCTTTTGCAAGTCCTCCTGCAAGCTCCTCCACCGTATAACAAGGAGGCATATAATCTGCACAAATTCCATACTGCCACAGAGCCTCTTTCGTGCCTTTTCCGATTACCCCATACTTAAGATGCGACAGCTTTCTGACATCCACATTCATTTCCTTCAGCTGGCCAAAAAACTGATTTACTCCATTTGCACTGGTAAATACAAGCCAGGAAAAAGCCTTCCAGTCAGGCATTCTTTCTTTCAAAGCTTTCGTAGGAACTATTTTCAGGTAAGGCGCACCATAAACCAAGGCTCCCATATCCTTCAGCCCCTTTTCCAGCTTCTTTGTCATAGCCTCTGTTCCCGTCACACCGATTCTTCTGCCGGAAAGCGGACGGTTTTCAGAAATCATATGACAGGCAGCCACCGGCCCCACTGCCAGAATTGCCGGAGGCTTTACATTACATTCTTTTGCCCTTTCCACTATATTTCCAAGCTTTGCATCAATTCTTCTCTGTCCGATGCAGGTTCCCTGCTCCACAATCGCTGCCGGAGTATCAGGGGCTTTACCTCCTTTTAAAAGCTGCTCTGCAATTACCGGCAGATTTCCCACTCCCATCAAAAATATAAGCGTTCCCTCCAGTCTTCCGTATTGCAGGAAACGCTCCTCCTCATTTTCCAGAGCGGTATGTCCGGTAATCACATGGAAGCTTCTGGCTTCCATTCTGTGTGTAACGGGAATGCCTGCTGTTTCCAGCGCCGCAATGGCGGAAGTAATACCGGGTACTACTTCATAAGGAATATTTTCCTTTTCCAGAGCCTGTACTTCCTCACCGCCCCTGCCAAACACAAAGGAGTCACCGCCCTTCAGTCTGACAACCCGTTTTCCTTCTTTTGCTTTACGCACAAGCAGGTCATTGATTTCCTCCTGGGAAACACTGTAATTTCCTTCCCGTTTCCCAACCGAAATCTTTTCGCAGTCCTCCGGCACCCTGGAAAGAAACCGTGGGCCTACCAGTCTGTCATACAAAAGCACCTCCGCTTCTTTTAAAAGAGTATTTCCTCTCTCTGTCATCAACTCCTCATCTCCAGGACCTGCCCCGACTAAATAAACCATTCCCACTTTATTCATGACCATTCACCTCAGTTATCAGCTCCTTTGCCAGCTGCAGACGCTCAGAAACCGCCCCCACAACACTTCCGCGGCAGACCTTTCCTTCTTTTTCAAGAAGCAGGTAAATTGTTATCTGTTCCCCTTCAATCTTTGAAAAGACGCCTACCGGCTCATGGCAGCCTGCCTGCAGACACTTTAAAAGGAACCGCTCCGTTTCCAGCTCCCGAAAGGCTGTTTCATCATTTACCGCCTGAAATAATTCCTTCCTCTTATCATCTTTGCGGCCCTCAATTACAATAATTCCCTGCCCCCCAGCCGGAACCATCTCCTCCACGGAAAAATAGCGGTAATTCAAATCTTCATCGGTATTAAGACCAAGCCGGTCAATCCCTGCTGCTGCCAGAATAATTCCGTCATACATGTCATTTTTAAGCTTTTCAATTCTGGTAGGCACATTTCCCCGCAGGAGCCTGCATTGTACGCCGCAAAGCTCTTTTATCTGCAGTTCCCTTCTTTTGCTGCTGGTGCCCACAAGCCATACTTGCTTTTCTTCTTTGCCCTTTTTCGTAAGGAGGACATCTCTTGCATCAGCTCTCTTTAATACAGCCCATATTTCCAGGCCCTCTGAAAGCTCTATGGGAATATCCTTAGCGCTGTGCACTGCAAAATCTATACTGCCGTTAAGAAGCGCCTCCTCAAATTCCGTTACAAAAGCTCCCTTGCCTCCAAAATCCGCTAAGGGCACTGTCAGGAGCTTATCACCTTTCGTTTTCATAAAAGTATATTCAACGGATATATCCGGATTCTTTTCCTGAAGAGCCTGAATGACCAGCTCAGTCTGCTTTACTGCCAATGCACTTGTTCTGGTTCCTGCTTTCATGGTTATCATACTCATTTTCCCCTGCTTCCTGTTTTTCCAAAACCTCCTGCTGACTTAAAGTAGTCTTCCACCTTTTTCAGGTATTTTATGTTTCCTTCCGTAGAATCCCCTTTATCCTTTATCTCTTTTCTAAGCCTTCCGATTTTCTCTGTAAATGCCCCCAAATCTTCCGGAAGAACCCGGTCAATTTCTTTACGTACCCCGGCGGCGATGGCAGGGCTTTTCCCTCCGGTACTCACTCCCACTACCACCTCGCCCCTTTTTACCAGAGCCGGAAAAAAGAAGTCGCACTCATCCGCAACATCTGCAACATTAATCAAGATTTTCTTATCCCGGCACAGCCTGGCTGCCTCAGCATTACAATCTGCATCCGAAGAAGCGGCAAAAACAATTTTAATATCCTTTAAATCTTTTTCTTCAAATTTCCGTCTGATAAGCTTTAATCCTGGATTTCTTTCTATTTCCGCACAAAATTCAGGTGACACTACTGTCACTTCTGCTCCATATTCCTGTATCGTCTTTATTTTACGAAAGGCCACCTTTCCCCCGCCGATGACCAGACAGGGCAGCCCTTCCAATGAAACAAATAGTGGAAAATATGCCATAATGCCTCCAATATTCCAAAAACAATGGTATTCGTTATAAACCTTCTTCTATTCCTTTTATGAAATTATCTGTTATCCTTTAAAAACCTCCGGCAAACAGCAAGAACTGCATTCAGTTCCTCCGTGTCCGCATTATCTCTCAAAATATAAAGCAGCTGTTCCGCACTTTTTCCCTGAAGTGTTTTCTTAAGTTCCTCAAATTCATTCCAAAATTCATGAAAAAGCAGTTCTTTTTCCGCTTCTTCACATTCTGACTGAATGATGCTTTCCGCCTGTTCCCGTCCTTCTTCTTTTTGACTATTATGGTCACTCGCGATTATTTTAAAATAATCTATATTTTTTAAAACCGCGCCCTTCAAAAGAGCGACATCAGGGTCAATATCATTGGGAACGGCTATATCCAGAAACAGCCTTTTCTTTTCCGTTCTTACAGCCTTCCGGCAGGCTTCAAAAGTAATGGTATAATGAGGGCTTGCGGTTGCACTGATTATCACATCCGCACTATCAATATAATCATATCTGTCCTCATAGGAAATTTCCTGCACCCCTTCCGGCAGCTTAGGCGCATGGCAGCGCCTGACGGTGGCAAAAATCCGTACATCCTTTCTCCCCGACAGATTCTTTGCAATAAGGCCTCCCATCTGTCCTGTTATTCCAAGAAGAAGCACCGTCTTATTCTGCCCCTTAAAACGCATCGCTTCCGCTGCGCTTAGGGTAGCTACCGAAACAGAAGTTTTTGACAGACAGGTCTTTGTCTTTACCTGCTTGGCACAGCTTAAGGCCCGCTGAAAGACAGCATTGATATAATAATCCACACAGCCTTCTTCACAGGCAGCATTATAAGCATCCCGGATTTGTCCTAATATCTCATCCTCGCCAAGTACCATGGAATCCAGACCGCTCACCACATGAAAAAGATGCTGCACCGCCTTTTCTCCCTGATAGGACCGGAAATATTTGCGAAGCATATGGATATCCACCTTCTTTTCTCCGGCAAGAAGCTGCTCCACTTGAACGACGGCCTTCTTTTCCCCGGAAAAATAGACCTCCGTCCTGTTACAGGTAGAAACCAGAACGGCGCCTGAAACCCCTTCCGTTTCTTTCATATACCGCAGAAAAAGCTGCCTTTCCTCCTGCTGAAAGGAAAACAGCTTTCTAATCTCTATAGGAGCCTGCTTATGGCTGATGCTTAAACTGAATAATTGTATTTTACTTTTGCTTTCCATCATTTGGATAAAAATGCCTTTCTCTTAATCTTTTACCGCTTAACGCCTGCAATATCCTTCACAATTTCAGAAGCAATGATAAGTCCCGCCGCAGACGGCACAAAAGAAGTGCTTCCGGGAATGGCCCTGCGCTGTGTACATTTATGAACCGCTCCCGGAGGGCAGATACAATTCTCCCTGCAGCTGACAGCCATATCATCAAGGGGCTTTATGGGTTCTTCTCTGGAATAAAGAACCTTCAGCTTCTCCACACCCCGCTTTTTAAGTTCCCTCCTCATGACCTTGGCAAGAGGACATACACTGGTTTTATAAATATCTGCAATCTCAAGCTGGGTAGGATTCAGCTTATTCCCCACTCCCATACAGCTGATAATCGGCGTTCCTGCCTCCCTGGCCCGAAGCACCAGTTCTATCTTGGCCGTTACCGTATCCACCGCATCCACCACGTAATCATAGGATGAAAAATCAAAATCCGCTGCATTTTCCGGCAGGTAAAAGCATTGATGCACATTTACCACAGCCTCAGGATTAATGGAAAGAATCCTTTCTTTCATGACTTCTGTTTTATACTTGCCTACTGTGTCCCTTGTGGCAATAATCTGACGGTTTAGATTCGTAAGGCATACCTTATCATCATCAATAAGGTCAAAAGCAAAAATCCCACTTCTTACCAGCGCTTCCGCCACATATCCGCCAACTCCTCCGATTCCAAAAACAGCAACACGGGCCTTATAAAGCCGCTCCATGGCTTCTTTTCCAAGTAATAACTCTGTTCTTGAAAATTGATTCAGCATGATTTATCTCCTGTCACTTTAACCGTAATTTTTCATTCTTTTCTATCTGAACAATGGCTCCGTTCTGAACCACAACAGTAACCGAACCATATTCAACAGCTTCTATAAATTCAGTAATTTTTTTAATTTCCTCCGGGGTTACTTTTCTTTTTTCCCTATCATTCATATTACCTCACCTTTCCCATATATGCAAAAACATTTTTAAATTTGCCCTGTATTGCCATAAATAGTCATAAAGGACAGCCCTAATAAAGCAGGCCTGCCCTTTACTGTTTGTATTGCCTCACACCTTGGTGAAAGCCGTTATTCTATTTGTCTGCCGGTTTGCGCTCCAGCCATACCCAAAAACGATACATAATAAATCCCCAAATCAGGAACAGTACAATCAGCACCCACATCGGCGTCCCGGAAACATAATGACTGCCATTTACAAATTTCTGGAATTGAGGAATATCCGCATAATAATAAGCTCCCGCTCCGAAATCCAGACTATCCGACAATCCCAGGCCATGATACATAATATAGAGTGCCGTACCTATGGTGGGAACTGCAATAACCGCCGTAATAATTTTTGTTATGGATACTCTCTTTTTTTCCTTTTTCATTGTTTACTCCTCCTGAAACCTTCTTTGCTTTCTTATAATGCAATGTTAGGAAGTGGG
>CAZDPE010000131.1:0-6140 GCA_964507235.1 uncultured Lachnospiraceae bacterium | reverse complement strand
CTTGACCTTAGCGCCGCTTTTTACTACATGTTCTTTCGCCATGTGACACACCCCCCTTCTAATATAATCCGCTTTCGCCAAAAATTTTGGCTACACGGTCTGCAATCATTACCATAATCATGCCTACAACTGACTTGAACATTCCGGCCGCGCTGGCAAAGGAATATTGTCCGCTTGTAACGCCTTTTGTGTAAATATATGTATCAAACACCTCGGCTTTCGCCAGGTTCAAATCATTTCTCATCAGGAATATCTGCTCATAGCCGGTATTTAAAAGACCGCCCACACGAAGGATGAACATCATCACAATGGTGCTTTTGATAGCGGGCAGGGTAATATGCCACATCAATCTCCAGCGTCCTGCGCCGTCCACTCTTGCCGCTTCATACAGTTCCTGATCCACTCCGGCAAGAGCAGCAAGGAATACAATCGTTCCGTATCCTGTTTCTCTCCAGATACACTGGCCTACAATCAGCCCCCAGAAGGTAGAACTCTTCGTCAGGATATCGACGGTGGAACCGGTAATCGCTTTGATGATCATATTTACAATACCATCTGAAACATTAAATAACTGATAGGTCAGGCTGGCCACAATTACCCAGGATACAAAATGCGGAACGTAGATCAGCGTCTGCACCGTCCTCTTATAGCTGTTGTGCCTGACTTCATTTAAAAACAAAGACAGAATAATCGGCGCCGGGAAATACAAAAACAACTGCAGAAGACTGATGCCCAAAGTGTTGGTCAAAAGCCTGGTAAAGTCATTCATACTGAAAAATTTCTTAAACTGCGCCAGCCCGACCCATGGGCTGCCCCATATTCCCTTAAAAGGGCTGTACTCCTTAAACGCAATCACCAGACCTCCCATAGGTACATACCGAAACAGGATAAAATAGAGCATCCCCGGGATAAGCATAAAATACAGCCACTTATGCTGAACCATGTACTTCCAGGTGCTCTCGCGGTGGATCTTCATTGTCGTTCCATCCTGCAGCGTAACGTACCCTTTCCGGTTTTTTTTCATTTTTGCCATACTTGCCATACAAACCACCTTTCTTATCTATTTTATACAATGCGCGGCACTGTTTTTCTAACCCTCGCTAAAAAATTATATCATTAAAAAATGAATTATATCTATAATCATTTCATTTTTTGGCACTTTTTTCTTTTTCTATTTGTGCATTTTGCACAATTTTTCTCACATAATAAAAAATAATCATTTTCTTTCTTTTCCCATTTATCAAAAGAAAGAAAATGATTATTTTTGAACTAAAAAAGTTTTCTGTACTTTCCAGGCGTCACTCCTGTGCTCTTGCTGAAAAACCTGATAAAATTCTGCGCATTGGTATAATTTAACTCTGCCGCAATCTCCGCAACGGACATATTGGTCTGCAAAAGCAGGCGCTTTGCTTCTTCCAGCTTATATTTCTCTACATAATCACTGAAAGAGCGTCCTTTTTCCATTTTCAGAACCTTCCATATATAAGTGGGATGCACCCCCAATGCCTCTCCGCACTCCGTCAGCGTAATATTGCCTTTGGTTTCCATAATCTTATTTTCAATTTTTTCCATGATCAGATAAGAATTGTCTTTAAGGAGTTCACTCCTCGCCTCAAGAATCGGGTCAATAAGCAGCTTTTTCAAATGACGCCGTACCCTGGAAGGCTCCATCACCTCGATAATCTTATAATATACCTTTTTCAGCCCGTCAGGATACAGCCTATCGATATTCACCCTTGTGCTGATCGCCGCCAGCAAAATTGCATTGACCATCCTTAAAATATAAACCATGGACTCATCATGGGAATGAATGTCCTGAAGATACACGCTGAACTCATCTATTACCTTATAACACTGTTCCTTGTCCATTGCCTTAATGCCGGCCTGGACATCCTTTTCATAGATGCTGTCGTAAGCATTGCTCCGTATGGAAGTGCTTGATAAGAAAAAATGACAATCCTCCCTTCCTGTATCCGGCTTTATATCCTTCTCTTCGCACTTTTCTTTCTCCTGCGACGTATGCCATTTGCTTTGCATCGTAAGGGCGTTGATGCTTTCCCGATAGGCCGGCCTGATATGATGGTAATCCGTGTGAGTGGCGCTGACCCCCATAAGAATCCGATAGCCGAAACGCTCCTCTGTAAACTTCTGCATCCCGTCATAAAACTTTACAATATGTTCCAGCATATCTCCCTCATCATCCGCACAGAACAGGCAGAAGATGGTGCAGGTATTATACACCACAGGCATCCAGGTCAGCTCCTTTAAAGCTTCCGGCAGCTCATCCACCAGTTTAAGGCAGATGGCGTCCTCGTTCACATTGCTCTGGGCTTCACTTTCTCCCCGCAGATTAAGCACCATGACCGCTGCTGCAAAATAGGTACAGGGATTCAGCTGCAGTCCTTCAAAATATTCCTGCCATTCTTCGTCAGACCGCACCTCGCCCCGTATCAGCCTCAGCTCAAACAACTCCTGAAGCTTATATTTCTGCTGCTTTAATACCGTTTCCAGAACCTGTTTATCATACTTAAGCTCCGAAAGGCGCCCTGCCAGAAAGTCAAGCTCGTTTCCCATTAACTTCCTGTCCATATCTTCATCGGACACATTCCTGACCAGTCTTCCCACAGGACGGTAAATCGCGTAAGAAAACATTAAAAAACAGACTGTCACAAGAAACAAAAACGACAGCAAGATAGGGAAAGGCATGCGGTCTCCGATAAACCGCCCCTCACTCATATCATAAAACACGTAATACTCCCATCCCAGCACATCTGAAATCTGAGGGGATACCATATAATTCCGGCCTCCTGTTTTCACTTTTTGAGACCGTCCTCTGGAAAGTCCCTGGGACTGAAGCATGATACTGCTCTCAGACAGGCTTTCGTCTGTAGCATAAATGACTTCCCCTTCTGAATTTAACACCGCCACATTTTCATAATTTCCAAGACACTGTCCAATCCAGTTTTTCCAGGCATCCATATTAATATTGATAATACATATGCCATACTGGCTGAGGGAGGAAGAAGGCAGCCTCATAACCAGGCACAACCCCGTGGCATCTATGGTAACCCGGTATCGCCGGTCTGTAATATCCACCCCGATTTTTTCCCCCATATAATTCCAATAATTTTTATCAAAAGAGTCTATATTCCATAAAAAAAGCCCCTCCAGTTCTTCCCCGTTGGCCGCTTCTTCCAAGGGAAACATCCCCTTGTTGCTTAAAACCCATCCGGTTTCAAAATTTGCAAAAGTATATCCGCTGATATAATCTCCAAATATCTTCTTACCTGCCATAATTTCCGCCGCCGCAATATATTTGCTGCAGTCAGAATAATGAAGCTGGTTTTCCAATATCCATTTCATATCCTCTTCCTCCATGAAGGATATGTAATACTGTTTGATATTATCAAGCCTCTCATCTATCTGATTTACCAGCTGCGCCGACGTATTGACAGCTTCCCGTCTGGCATTCTCCTCACACTCTTTCTGATAGCCATAATAAGTATAGCTTCCGAAGACTATGATAAAAATTACAATCAAAGCCAGTACGCACAGACAAATCACATATTTGTAAGAAAGATTTTCTATCCCCTTTTTTATCCGTCCCAAATCACACTACTCCCCATATCTTTATAAAACCCTGTTACCTTCAATCGGCGATGAACCCTTCAAAGCCCATACACCTTTAAATCTCCATATTCACCCACCAGCGGCGCAAGCTGCCTGAAACCGATTTTCCCACCGGAAAGCAGCGGTCCGTAAGTTTTGCCATCATCTATAAAAGTAAATATTTCCATCTCATTAATAAAAAATGTGACTCTATTTTCCTTTTTTGCCACAGCGATAGTCAAAAATTCCCTTACTTCATCCGCATCCGGTATCGGATCCGCTCCCTGCGCCGCCAGATGAAAGCCATAACTTTTCCTTAAATTACAGGTATGGAAGGCTCTCTCATCCGGCTCTTTTCTCCTGAAATAGGAAACATGAAAAGCATTGATATCACCATGATGATACTGCCCATATTCTCCGGTACGCCGTAAAAGCTTCCTGTCAAAAATGCTGCCCCCGTCCCTTGCCGCTGCAGCAAAAAACATCATGGCAAGCCCAGGCTCCCTGACCGGACGGAACTTCCATTCAATCAACACATCCTTCGGAAATTCCTCCGGGCACCAGAATACATAATTCGCCCTCTGTCCATTGGAAGCATCCAGACTGTTTTCAAGCCGCATCCGCCCTTCCGGGAAAGTAATCCCTGCACTGCCCTCCAGGACAAAATCTGCAACGTCCTTTTCGCATGATAAAGGATTTTCATATAAAAGATTTAAAAGATTTCCGCCATATTTTTCCATTTTTACCCTCTTCTTTCCCACATGAATAGACCTCTTTAGTTTAAAGCATAACATAACTAAAAAATTTTTTCCATGCAATATCGAACTTTATACGGCCTTGTCCACCAGCTGCTGTTCCTGTATAAAAAAATACCGTCCTCTGACAAAAAATCCTATTCTGTCTAAAGACGGTATTTTTCTACGCAGGCTTCAGGTGCTGTCTTACTTTTCCCTTACTTCCCCAATACCTTCTGAAGCTCCTCTGTCACTATTTTAAGCGCTTTGATCCTGGCATATTTCTTATCCACGGACTCCAGAATATGCCATGGCGCATAGACGGTGCTGGTCTTTTGAATCATTTCATTCACAGCCGCCTCATAGGCGTCCCATTTCTCCCGGTTTCTCCAGTCCTCATCCGTTATTTTCCATTGCTTTTCAGGGGTATTCTGGCGGTCGGTAAAGCGTTCCAGCTGGGTATCTTTATCAATCTGCACCCAGAATTTAATAATGACCGCGCCCCAGTCATGAAGCTCCTTTTCAAATTCATTCATTTCATGATAGGCTCTCTTCCAGTCATTTTCACTGCAAAAGCCCTCCAGCCGTTCCACCATCACACGTCCATACCAGCTTCTGTCAAAAATGGCAATATGACCTGTCTTCGGAAGCCTTGTCCAGAAACGCCACAGGTAATGTCTTGCCTTTTCATGGGGTTCGGGACTGGCAATAGGATGTACTTCAAAGCCGCGCGGGTCCAGGGCCTCCGTAAGGCGTTTGATGTTTCCGCCTTTACCGGCCGCATCCCAGCCTTCATACACGATGATGACAGGGACCTTCTTTCTGTACAGCCTGTTATGCAGCTCTTTTAACTGATTCTGAAGCTTATCAAGCTCTTCCTTGTATTCTCTTTCCTCTATTGCCGGATCAAGGGCAATTTCCGAAAGCTTCGGCATCTTAACAAGGGGAAACACATTCTGCAGAAGAGGCACTGCCAGACTTTGATTCTGTAAGGCGATTTCGATTCCCTGTGTCAGGGTTTCAAGCGCCTGCAGCAGCGCCCATTTTCTGGATTTCGCATCTATAATATACCAGGGTGCGGACGGCGTGTTTGTGTCTTCCAGATAACGTCCAAATACATCCATGCATTTTTCATAATGCTTATTCTGCCATTTATCATTTTCACTGACACGCCATTTCGTATCAATATCTTCAAGCAGTCCGTCAATTCTTTTTTTCTGTTCTTTTTCGCTGATGTGGCAGAAGAATTTCATAACAAGATATCCATTATCCGTCAGCTGCCTTTCAAAACGCCTGATGCTGTCAATACGCTGCTCATAGGTTTTCCGCTCCATTTCTCCATGGACGTGCGCCCTCACTACTTCATCCATCCAGCCGGAATCAAGGAACATGAATTTCCCTGCCTCCGGTATTCTGGCAAAATAACGGCAGAGAAACGGCTTCCTGCTTTCTTCCTCCGTGGGCTTATCCATTGTAGCCACCTTAAAAAATCTGGGATCAATATTCTGAATCATCTGACCGATAAGGCTGCCTTTTCCTGCGGTTCCCCAACCCTCCACAAGCACCAGGACGGGAATCTTATGCTCCTTAATCTGCATCTGCTGACCGGCAAGCTTTTCCTTTACCGCCTTTAATCTTGCTTTCAATTCATTTTCTTCCGGTCTTTCCGGAAAAATCATGCTTTTTAGCATATCTTTCTTCCCCCTTTCCAAAATTTAACAGTTTTGAACCTTCTCTCTTACCTATAGTATACCGCCTTAACCGTAAAATACAAAGAAACTTTTCTGTTCATTTTAA
>CAZDPE010000130.1:0-6234 GCA_964507235.1 uncultured Lachnospiraceae bacterium | reverse complement strand
AGGAGTTACCGCCCGCAAGCGGCAACTCCCAGAATCTACAGGGTTTACCCGGCAGGAAATTGCATCAGACATTAAATCGGAACAGGATCACATCTCCATCCTTTACCACATATTCTTTTCCTTCCATGCCAACCAGACCTTTTTCCCTTGCGGCAGAAAGAGAACCCTGTTCCAGCAAATCCTTATAGTTTACCACTTCTGCCTTAATAAAGCCTCTTTCAAAGTCGGTATGTATTTTTCCCGCTGCCTGAGGCGCTTTAGTTCCCACTTTAATGGTCCATGCTCTTGTTTCATCTTCCCCTGCTGTCAGAAAGCTATGTAAGCCAAGAAGCTTATAGCTTGCCTTAATCAGCTTTTCAAGTCCTGATTCGTTAAGTCCCAAATCTTCAAGGAACATCGCCTTTTCATCCTCGTCCAGTTCTGCAATTTCCTGTTCAATCTGGGCACAGATTACAAAAACCTCGCTGCCAGTTTCCGAAGCAAATTCCCGCACCTGTGCCACTCCTGCATTATCAGCGCCGTCATCTGCCAAATCCTCTTCTCCTACATTTGCCGCAAAAATAACGGGTTTATAGGTAAGAAGGTTATAAGAAGCAAGAAGCGCCAGTTCATCCTCATCCTCCGTCACATAGCTTCTTGCCAGCTTACCTTCTTCAAGATGGGCTTTCAATGCTTCCAGAAGCGCCGCTTCCTTGGCCAAAGACTTGTCCATCCGGGCAGCCTTACCTGTTTTTGCAATCCTTCTTTCCAGAATTTCTATATCAGAAAAAATCAGTTCCAAATTAATGGTTTCAATATCTCTCATCGGATTAATGCTGCCGTCAACATGAACTACATTTGTATCTTCAAAGCAGCGAACTACGTGCACAATGGCATCCACTTCTCTGATATTGCTCAGGAACTGGTTGCCAAGCCCTTCTCCCTTGCTGGCTCCTTTTACAAGTCCTGCAATATCCACAAATTCAATTACCGCAGGCGTTACCTTTTTGGAATGATACATGTCACCCAAAAGTTTCAACCTTTCATCCGGCACTGCCACAATTCCAATATTGGAGTCAATGGTGCAGAAAGGATAGTTTGCCGATTCCGCACCGGCCTTTGTCAGTGAATTAAATAAAGTACTTTTTCCTACATTGGGCAGGCCCACGATTCCTAGTTTCATAATATATCCTCCTTGCCCGTATTTACGGGCTTTTTTGTGTAATGCAGAGAGGTTTTACACCATTTTTACACCATTTTAATAAAATGATTTACACCATTTACACCATCTTTAATGATTCAGGTTCATTTTCCTCAAACTGCTTAATAGCTTGAATCTTCGTATTCTCAGTTACATGAACATAGGTGTCCATCGTAACCTGTAATGAAGCGTGACCAAGTAGACGCTGCAGCGTTTTGGGTGGTATCTGGCGCTCTATTGCTCTCGTTGCGTAAGAATGCCTCAAAACATGCATAGAAATATGCTTAATACCAGCTTCATCACATAATTTGTAAAGATGCGTATCGTAAGAGCTATTCTTTGTAGGCATCCCCTTACGATTGACGAAAACCAGATCCTTCATATTAAGATATCTGATTTCACCGGTGAGCCTGTCCTTAAATTCCAGCTGAGTATCGAGTTCCGGTGCTTCATAGCGATTCTTTCTAGCATCATACAAGCGAGCAAGAATGTTATATGCCTTCGAAGTCAATGGTATCGTTCTATAACCAGCTGTTGTCTTAGGCGGTCCTGCCTCCCACGTGCCCCTGCTATGTCTATATTCAAGCGACTTATCTATGGTAATGGTTTTATTCTTTAAATCAACCGAATCCCAAGTGAGTGCAACAAGTTCACCTGTACGTAGACCTGTCTGCAGAAGCAAAACATATTGGTCATAATTATGAGACCTCTTTGCTGCTTCTAAAAACTTGGTCTATTCCTCAACAGTAAGAACCTTGATATCCGACATACTCTTGCGTGCTGTTGGACATTTCACACCATCCATAGGGTGCTTATCAATTACACCGTTTTCACGCGCTGCCTTAAGCAAAGTCCCCATCGCAATATATGTTTGAACGACAGTAGAAGGTGAATAATCCTCTTCCATATCGAGCAAAACCTTTTTGCAATGGAAAGGGCGCACATCTCCAACTTTCAATCTTCCAATGACAGGCTGAATATTATGGATGTAACGATCCCGATAATTTCGCTTGGTGTTACTACGTAAATCAGGGATAAGATGATTCATCCAAAATTCAAAGAACTCATCCACCGTCATATCATTTAATGCCGGCAACTCAGCATTGCTACTCACGATATCTTTTGCAACCATATCAAACGGTGCTACAATGCATTTGTGCTTGTCATTATATTGCGCATCTTGAAGCCAGTTACGTGCTTGAGGAAGCGTGTCAAAGTACGATTGCTTTCGATACCCCGTTCGGGTAACGAAGCGGGCAGTATACCGACCATCTTTTCTTTGGGCAAGGCCAGTGCCCAACTCCCTACCTTTTAAATCTTTTCCCATATTGAGCTCCTTTCTGAAAAAATGAGCCCAATATAACTTGTAAATTATACCACAAGAAGCTCATTTTTTCAAGAGTAATTTCACTTTCAAGCCGATAACAAAAAGCATAACAAAAAGCTTTGGATAACAGGTCTGTACTTTTAGCTCCGCTTTACGTCATTATGCGGCTTTTTGTCTGCTTTTCCGCATCAAAAAAAGGACTGCCCGCCGCAATCCTCTTTCTAAGTGTGTTCCAGTCCTGTATTTTTCTGGTGTACCATAACTGTAACGCAACATCAATGGTCATTGGGGAAACACTTGGAATATTTACTAGAAGCACCTGCAAAAAAGCCTTTCTCTTTTCCGAACTGTACGGCTATCGATAAACAGACCGGAAAACCTATCATTCCCACAATTCCGCCTATCTTTAATCCGACAAACAAAGCAACCAGCGTGGCAAACGGATGCAGACCGATTTGTTTTCCCACAATTCTCGGTTCTAAAATATTACGCACTACTGTAATAACCACCTCTAAAATAACAATTCCTACCGCCAGCCTGTAATCTCCAAGAATCGCCGACACTACTGCCCACGGAACCAAAATGCCTCCCGTTCCAAGCACGGGCAGAATATCAAACAGCGCAATGCCAAAGGCAATCACCGGAAAATATGGAACACCGAGAATTCCCAGCCCGATACAAAGCTCTGCGAAGGTCAAAAACATCAGTATTGAATAGGATTTTACATATGCTCCCAACACTTCAAACATATACTTTTTTACAGTCAGTACGTTTTCCCTTCCCCGCTGCGGAAGAAGGCGCATCAAAAAGACCGTAATCCGTTCATAATCCGCTGCAAGAAAAAACGTTGCCACTACCGTCATCATAATTTTTATCATAAAGGACGGAATCTTTTTGGCGTAACCGGATACATGTTCTACTCTCTCTACCGATATTTCGGATATTTTTGTCCCGACCGCTTGTACCAGTTCAATCACCCTTGCTCCGATATTCGTTCCTCCCTGAACATTCCTCACGGCATAATGGCTTTCCAGTCTGTCTGCCAAAGAATACAGCCACGGCATAAACTCTTCCGCATATAGCCTTGGCAATGAAAGCACTGCCCGTTCCAAAAGCCGCATTATCCAATTTCCCAAAATCACTACAAGAAGTGCAACAGCAATAAAGAAAATTCCGGTCAGAAAGAGCGAAAGCCACTTTCTGCCCTTTGCCGATTTTGTGGGCAATATCTTTACAAGCGTATGAATCACCGCCGCAAAAAAGAAAGCTAACAAAAAAGGAAAAAACATCGGTATGACATACACAACCGCCACATAAGCAGCCGCTCCTATTACTATTAAAAAAACCGTATTTATGACAAATTTTCTTTTTTGTTCTAAATCCCGCATGTACTTTCTCCTTTCTCTTTAGCGCACGAAAATTTGCTCGTGCAATTGTCTTTCACGATTCATAGTGCCTTCCCACACTGAATCTCATCCATCAAAAAAAGACCTTTCCTTCGAAAAGTCTTTTTCTTTTATCATTTCAAGAATTTACACAAATATGCAAAAGTAATTATCTGTAAAAATTCAGTAATACAGCTTTCCTTCTTCCAAAACCGTGACTACTCCGTCCTTTGCCTCCATCGTAGTGACCGCACAATTTTTATGCACGCCCCCTCCCCAAAAATCTGCAGCTGGCGTATGCCGTACATTAGCAAGTAATGCTTTTAACGCACATCCGTGGGTTGAAATTAATATGGTTTTATCCGCATATTTCCTTTTTCCGATAAGTTCTTTTAAAAATTCCCCTGTCCGCGCAATCACTTCTTCAAGCGATTCTCCGCCTTTTGGTACTTTGTATGCTTCCGGCTTTTGAAAGAAATTCATAAAGTCCTTGTCCGGAATGTTGTAATGCTCCTTGCCGCAGCAAAGCCCTTCGTATTCTCCGAAGCTGATTTCCTGAATCCGTGCTTCCTCGATAAGCGGAAGCTTTCTGTCTCCGATAATAATTTCCGCAGTTTCTTTCGCTCTTTTTAATGGAGATGTGATTGCTGCATCAAAGGAAACATCCTTAAGGCCGTCTCTTGTTTTCCTTGCAAGCTCCCTGCCGTAATCATTCAGCTCACAATCACTTCGCCCCTGCAGGATGCGCTTCTTATTTAAATCCGTTTCTCCGTGCCTGATTATATATAATATCATCTTTTTCCTTTCCGCGCATAACTTAATATCATTCCGTTTTGATCTGATTCTTCTCATTTGAAAATGGAATTGGTACGGCGCCTGCTGCCGCTGCTGCCACAAAAGCAATGCCGCCAACAACGCAGCGGCCCATTATTGGCTTTTCCTCGTTATTATCCCATATTTTTGGGGCTGACGATACTTATTTCCCATCACCTCGTTCGCACGGTATTCCCGCAGCAAATCCAAATCAATGTCTGCCACATAAATTCCTTCTTTCTCCGGTGCCTCCAGAATGCACATATCCCGTACTCCAGGCGCATTACGCAGCCACGCAACGCCGTCAAAGACCGTAGAATGTCCGTTGCAGTCCGGCTGTCCGTCAGGATAGTTGCAGGTGGCAATGGCAAGCATATTCTCATATGCCCTGGAGCGAAGCGCTGACAAGCGGTTCATCTCCATCGGACAGGCATTCGGCACCAGAATAAGCTCCGCTCCTTTGAGCATCAGAATCCTTGCGCTCTCCGGAAATTCTCTGTCAAAGCATATCATAGCCCCAACCTTTACAATGTCCCTGCCGGTATCCAGATCGGCAACATAGAATTTCTCCCCGGGCGACAGCATTTTTTCCTCATCAAACGCGCAGATGTGGACTTTGGAATAATGCAGAACTTCCCTGCCTTCCCGGTCAAAAAGTATCATAGAATTCAGCGGCTTCGGCTCATGGCTTTCAAGATATGTGATGCCGATTGCCATCTGTAATTGCCCTGCCAGGTTTTTGAACGCCTGCATAAATTCGCTGTCTTTCGTAATCGACATTTCCTTTAAGGCTTTTTCATTCTGTGGAATGACATAGCCATCGCTCCACATTTCAGGGAATAATGCGATGTCTGCACCCATATCCTTTGCTTTCATGCAGGCAGATCTTCCTTTCTCCAATTGTTCCTCAAGGCTTTTCTTCGGAAGCAATTGCAGTAATGCTATTTTTATATAAGATTCTTTGTATTCTTTTTTAAAATCAAAAGCCATTACACATTTCTCCTTCTTCGAATAGGTCAGCTCCACGTCATGTCCCACTGTATAAGTCATTGTAGCACGCAACAGCCCGTTTTACCAAGAAAAAACGATGACAGAAACAAGCTGCATATTAATTACAGACAGAGGGAACATTATTTGGCGGAAGATGTTTATGTAAATTGGATGTGAAAACCATTCTTGAGCTGTAATACTGAAAGTAGATGTAAATATTATCGTATACCTGCGTTAAAGGTTAGGATTTGATAGAATCTGAAGTGAAAAATAAGATGGAACCGTGCAATAAGCACCCTTAAAGATACAACATGAGTATCTTTAGGAGTGCTTTTCTTATATTAATCATATTAATCAAAAAATTTTATTCAAGAAAGAATATGATAAAATGAAGATTAAAATGAAAAACGGTTCCATCAAAGAGGCTGATTTTGAGGAAAAACTGGGGAAAGACCGCTTTCAAGGTACCTCTGCTAATCTCTTATTTCTTCTCACCCAGACCACAATTATACGTTTTTGAACTTGTTTACCTCACTGTT
>CAZDPE010000129.1:0-6260 GCA_964507235.1 uncultured Lachnospiraceae bacterium | reverse complement strand
TGAAAGGAAAGGAAAAAGCAGTTATGGACAAAAAAGAAAAAATCGGCGGAGTTGCGGAAACTATGTTACAGACTCTTTATGCGCGGGCAAAGGAGTCAAATAAACCTGATCATAAGATTTATGATGCAAAAGCCGTTGAAATTGTGGAAAAAATGAATTATGACTTCGGAATGGCTGATAAGGATATGGCAATGTCGAGCGGAGTAGTGGCCCGCACTATTGTTTTGGACCGTATGGTCAAAGCTTTTATACAGGCACATCCTGATGCCGCAGTGATTAACATTGCCTGCGGCATGGATACACGGTTTTATCGAGTAGATAACGGACAGATTCGCTGGTATAATCTGGATTTGCCTGTAACGATGGAGGTAAGAAAAAGATATATTAATGAAAATGAACGTGTGACGCTGATAGAAGCGTCAGCAATGGATGAAGCCTGGACGGATAAAATAGAAACCGACGGCAGGCCTGTATTGGTAATTGTTGAGGGGCTGACCATGTACTTGCAAAAAGATAATGTAAAGCAAATTTTGAAAATTATTGATACTAATTTTTCTAAAGTAACAGTATACATGGAGATTCTTAACCCTATATTTGTCAAAAAGAATTTTGAAAAGTCAATTCAGCAAAGCGGCGCCGTATTTACATTTGGTGCCCGGAACGGACAGGAGCTGTCAGATCTGGCTCCATCCTTACATTGGACAGAGGACAGAAGCCTTGTAGAAGGTATGATAGAAATTGCTCCGATTTACAGGGTGCTTGGAAAAATTAAATTGATAAGAAACCTCTCAAATAAAATCTGCGTGCTTGAGAAATAGTAATCCTGTTTCTGTAATTATTATTTTCTACTCCTGGTTGAATTTCAATAGCAAACTATCCGATGCCGTTATAGATTCTTACTTGCCTTTATAGTAAAGTATACTTAAAGGCAGGAAAGGAGCGGTATATATGAATATCGGAACAGTGATTATGAATAAGAGAAAGGCTTTAGGCTACACGCAGCAAACCTTGGCTGACAAATTAAATGTTTCATTTCAAGCAGTATCAAAATGGGAAAACGGAACAAATTATCCGGAAGTGGATATGCTCCCTGTGATTGCAGGCGTGTTAGATACAAGCATTGATTCTCTTTTGGGATATAAGTCTTTGATACATTCTGAATATGATAAACGATATGATATGGAAGATTATTATTGGGGAATTACTCCTAACAGCCTATGTTATGAAATCATGAAGCTTAAGCCTCCGGTAAAACCGTTAAAAATATTGGATATCGGCTGTGGAGAAGGGAAAGATGCTGTTTTTCTTGCCAGAAACGGCTATATCGTAACGGCTTTTGATTTATCTGAAACCGGAATAGAAAAAGGAAAACGGCTTGCAGAAAGATGTAATACATACGTTGACTTTTTTAAAGCCGACTTAACAGATTTCCGTGCGGCCGAAATGTATGATATTGTTTTTAGCAGCGGTGTGTTTCATTTTATTAAACCGGAAATCAGGGAAGAATTTATATCAAATCTAAAAGAATACACAAATGAAAATGGCATACATGCAATCAATGTGTTTGTGGAAAAACCGTTTGTCGAGGTTCCGCCTGATAAAGACAGCAATCATTTCCGCTGGAGTTCCGGGGAACTCTTTATGCATTATCACGACTGGAAATTGCATAAAACAGAAGAAATTATTTTTGACTGTAATAGCAGCGGCATTCCCCATCAGCATTGCATGGATATTATGATTGCGGAAAAGATGAAATGAATGGAGCTGCTTCTATTATGAAGCAGCTCCTATTTGTAAATATTTACCGCATATTTATGGATTTTATGGAAACTTTCGTTTACAATAGAAAAGTAATATTACAGTAGATAGGAGTTCATTGAAATGAAGATAGTAGTTTTAGAGAGAAACAGCGTAGGAACAGATGTTTCAGTAGATGAAATCGGTACATACGGAGAAGCGACGGTATACCGCAACACAACGAAGGAAGATGTGCCGGAAAGAGTGAAAGATGCGGAAATTATTGTTGCAAACAAAGCGCCGCTGAATGCGGAAACATTAAAGGATGCACAGAATGTAAAGCTGATTTGCGAGTTTGCCACAGGTTATGACAATGTTGACCTTGCTTATTGCAGAAACAGGGGAATTAAGGTGGCCAATGTGGTAAATTATTCCACAGATGCAGTAGCCCAGCACACCTTTGCCCTCTGCCTGTATATTCTGGAAAAACTGAACCATTATGATAATTATGTGAAGTCCGGGGAATATGCGGCGCAGGACAGGTTTTCCAATTTTGATATTCCCTATACGGAGCTGGCAGGCAAGACCTGGGGAATTATCGGCATGGGAAATATCGGCAGGAAGGTGGCGGAAATAGCCAGGGCTTTTGGATGCCGTGTAATATTTTATTCGGTTACGGGAAAAAGCAGCTGCACAGAATATGAAAGAGTGGATTTTGATACACTGCTCGCTCAGTCCGATTTCCTGTCCCTGCACTGTCCTTTAAGTGATATTACAAGGAACCTGATAAATCTGGATGCCTTGAAAAAGATGAAGAAAACGGCAATTCTTATTAATGTGGCAAGAGGGCCTGTTGTAAATGACGAGGATTTGTATACCGCGCTGACAAAAGAGTATATTCTGGGAGCAGGGCTGGACGTGACAGGTACGGAGCCTATGAAAAACAGCAATCCCTTAAGTAAATTCATGGACAGCAGCAGACTGATTATTACTCCGCATATGGCATGGGCGAGCATGGAAGCAAGAACCAGATGTGTTTCAGAAACCTGTAGAAACATAGAAGCCTTTTTAAAAGGCGAGGAGAGGAATATTGTGTCTTAAAATAAAATTCAGGGAGGTTTTACATGGGAATTGTATTAAAAAATATTTTGGCAGTGCTTCCTGACGGAAACAGGGATGAGGTGACGGAAACCAGCATCTATATTGAAGGGGACAGGATTGCTGCTATAGGAGAAAAGCCGGAAGGCTTTGCAGAGGATAAGGTAATTGACGGAAGGGATAAGCTGGTGATTCCGGGACTTGTGAATTGCCATACTCATTCCTATATGGCATTTATGAGAAATGTGGCGGATGATTTATCCTTTATGGACTGGCTGTTTGGAACCATAGACCCCATTGAACAGCAGATGACGGATGAGGACACTTATTGGGGAGCCTGTCTTGCCATTATTGAAATGATGAAAAGCGGGACAACCTGCTTTAACGATATGCAGATGAACATTCACCAGACTACCAGGGCGGTGAAGGAATCCGGCATGAGAGCCGTAATCTGCCGGGGACTGATTGGAAACGGTAATGATGAAGCAGGGCAAATCCGGTTAAAACAGGCATATGAGGAAAGAGATGCGGCGAAGGACTGTGACAGACTGAGCTTTGCATTAGGACCCCATGCGCCTTATACCTGCGATGACGGGTTTATGCGGATTGTATCTGAGGAAGCAAAGAAAAATAATATGCGGATTCATGTGCATTTATCCGAAAGTGTCAGTGAAATGGAGCAGATTCGGGAAAAATACGGCTGTACGCCTATTGAAATGGCTGACAGGAACGGACTGTTTGACGTTCCTGCAATCGTGGCCCACTGCGTGCAGGCAACAGACAGCGATATAGATATTTTAAAGGCAAAAGGAGCCAGCGTAGTTACTAATCCTGCCAGCAATATGAAGCTGGGAAATGGTTTTGCGCCTGTTTCCAAAATGCTGGAAAAAGGAGTGAATGTGTGTCTTGGAACAGACGGGGCAGCTTCCAATAACAGTCTTAATATGTTTCATGAGTTGAGCCTTCTGACCTTAATTCATAAAGGCGTCAATAAAACTCCCCAGTGTGTCAGTGCAAGAGAGGGTTTCCGTATTGCAACCATTAACGGCGCCAGGGCGCTTGGGCTTGAGAAGGAAATCGGTACCATTGAAGCAGGTAAAAAGGCGGATCTTGCTGTTTTGAACCTGAATACGCCTTCCCTTACCCCCAGAAATAATCTGATTGCGGGACTTTCTTATTCTGCAAACGGTTCTGAGGTGGAAACAGTTATTATTGACGGCAAAATTACAATGGAAGACAGAAAAATATTGACCATGGATGAAGAGCTGGTATATAAAAAAGTAAATGAAATCATAACCCGGATGGGACTGGATAAGAAGGAATATTAATCTGCTTTGAAACAGGAAATGAAAAATGTAAAAGGAATGGAGGACACGAAATGAGCAGTGAAATCAGAGATATTAATTTAGCGCAGTCCGGTGAGCGTAAAATTGAGTGGGTAAAAAGAAATTGCGATTTACTCCGGACACTGGAGGAAGAGTTTTCAAAGACGAAGCCCTTTGCAGGTAAAAAAATAGCGCTTTCCGTGCATTTGGAGGCAAAAACGGCCTATCTTTGCAAGGTGCTTCGGGCAGGCGGTGCGGAAATGTATGTAACAGGTTCCAATCCTCTTTCTACTCAGGATGATGTGGCAGCTGCCCTTGCAGCAGACGGTCTTGAAGTACATGCCTGGTATGACAGCACTCCGGAAGAATATGAGATGCATATCCGTCATACTCTGGAGGCCGGTCCCAATATTATTATTGATGACGGCGGCGATTTGGTGAATATGGTACACAGTCATATGCCGGAGCTGATTCCGAATATCATCGGCGGCTGTGAAGAAACCACTACAGGTATTATCCGCCTTGAAGCCATGAATAAAGCGGGAGAACTGAAATTCCCCATGGTTCGTGTGAATAATGCGGACTGTAAGCATTTATTTGATAACAGGTACGGTACAGGCCAGTCTGTATGGGATGGAATCAATAGAACCACGAATCTGATTGTAGCAGGAAAAATCGTAGTGGTGGCAGGCTACGGCTGGTGCGGTAAAGGAACGGCTATGAGAGCCAAGGGACTTGGGGCAAGAGTGATTGTAACGGAAATCGATCCCATTAAAGCGATTGAAGCCGTTATGGATGGTTTTGATGTAATGCCTATGCATGAGGCTGCCAAGGCAGGCGATTTCTTTGTTACCGTTACAGGATGTGAGAAGGTTATTGATGAGGAAGATTTTGCCGTATTAAAGGACGGCGCTATCCTTTGCAATGCAGGTCATTTTGACTGTGAAATTGATATGGCAGGACTTCGTAAAATTGCAGTGGAAACAAGGGAAATGAGAAAGAATATTATGGGCTACAGGCTTCCTCAGGGACAGTGGGTATTTGTTCTCGGCGAAGGCAGACTGGTTAATCTGGCGGCAGGTGACGGGCATCCGGCAGAAATTATGGACATGAGTTTTGCCATTCAGGCTCTTTCTGCAAAATATCTGGTCGAGCACGGAAGGGAGCTTACGGAAAAGCTGATTGATGTTCCGAAAGAAGTTGACCGGGATGTAGCAAAGCGCAAGCTGGCATTCCTCGGCAAGGAAATCGATGTATTAACGCCTGAGCAGGAAAAATATTTAAATAGTTACACATTAGATTAAATTTAAATTGGATTGAAAAAGGAGGTATGTCCTATGCAGGATATGATAAAAATTTGTTCAAAAAATCACCCTAATGTAGTTTTAAAAGCAATACCAGGCCATTTCGTAACGCCGAATTCCCATGTAAATTATTTTCTGGATATGACGACCATAAAATCGCGGTTAAGCGAGGCATCTATGGCAGCAAAGGAGCTGAGCAGGCAGATAGAGGCTACGACCATTGTGGACACTATTGTCTGCATAGACGGATGTGAAATTATAGGCGCATTTATGGCGGAGGAACTGACAAGAGCCGGTATCTATTCCATGAATTCCCACAAAACAATGTATATTGTTACGCCGGAATTTGCAAATTCAGGGCAGATTTTGTTCAGAGATAATCTTCTTCCCATGATTAAAGGTAAAAATGTACTGCTTTTACTCGCTTCTGCAACAACCGGCCAGACCATTATCAAAGCTACTCAGGCGCTCAGCTACTACGGCGCTGTTATCAGCGGAATCAGCGCCGTGTTCAGTGCGGCAAACAGTGTTATAGGAATTCCCATTAAAGCTCTGTTTACGATTGTGGATATACCGGATTATAAAGCATATAATCCGGAGGGCTGCAGCATGTGCAAGGAAAATCAGCCGATTGATGCATTTGCAAATGCATTTGGATATTCCAAAATTTAATTCATACAGATATCGACAAGACCTATGAAATGCCGAAATCTTTCGTTAGTTATCGTAAGCCGAGGAGGTTATCCGAGGAGCAGAGAGAGGCGGCGAGGGAAAGACTTAAAAAGGCTAATTTGAG
>CAZDPE010000128.1:0-6283 GCA_964507235.1 uncultured Lachnospiraceae bacterium | reverse complement strand
CTGCGCAGCAGCGGGTTTTGCGAATGCAGCGTGGAGGGGCTGTAAATAGTAACCCAAAAGCCGTTCTCTGCCTGCGGACAGGTTATGCAGCGCGGAACAACAGAAAGCACGCTTTGCGGACTTTCTATTGTCATTCTGCGCATATTTTCTTTTTTATGGCTCTGCAATCCTGCTTACTCCCACATAAATATTGGAAATGCTGTACCATGTAGGGAAATCCACAATACCTGACTGCGGAAGATTAAAAATCCTCTGAAAGGTCCTTACGGCTTCCGCAGTCGCCGGACCGTAAATCCCGTCCGCCGCAATGGAAGGAATTGCCGGATAATTCTGGGCAATTCTGTTAAGCTGCGCCTGCATCTGCCTTACTTTTTCTCCCGTAGAACCGATTGTTAAATTGTACCCCGGCCAGGAGGAAGGAACTCCCGATATGCTGTCGGCACTGTTAATGTACATATCGCTTCCATAATAGTAGCGGATAATTTCAATCGGCGTATATCCTTCATTTGCCAGATACTGGGAACCCCATTGGCTCAATCCGTCACAGGTCACTCTTCTTCCATCACAATAGGATGTGAAAATGGGCTGTCTTACCCCGGGTCTTGACAGAAAATTAGCAAAAATAGAGTCAACGATACGGTCTACATTTTCATAAATATTTCTGCCGTACATCCATTTCTGGTCATAGGCGGTGGATGAGGTAATTGTAAAGTTATAGCCCTTGTTCCGATACCACTCCGTATAAACCCTGTTAAGCGTAAATGACAAAATAACCAGTGTATTGGCATAAATGGCATTTTCCTCCCAAGTTGCATAGATTTCCGAAGAAACTACGTTCTTGATGTAATCTCTGTAGCGCACATAATAATTAGGAGCCGTGGGATCATCCGGAACTCCGTCGTGAACAACAACATATTCCGGTATCACCACCCTGCTCAGTACAATCTCCCCGCTTTCATCCATGGGCTTAATCTCATCTTCGGGAATTTTAGGCGGATATTCTTCATAGAGGGTATGCCCCGGAATTACAATTGTTTCCTCATTTTCCTGTGCTGTTTCAATGGGCGTCATTTGAATGGGCTGAAGCGCTGTTACATCCGGCAGAATTTCCGTTCCCGAAACCATGACAGACTCATATCCCGGTGCATCTACTTGAATATTATATTCCGAATAAGGCATTATCTCTGAAGGCTCCACGCTGTATTCAAGAGGCGGTGCGGAAAGTTCAATTTCTTCTGTCTGACCGGAGGAATCAGTGCTTATCCTTTCTACTGTCACATCCGGCACTCCTGTATAGGATATCGTTACAGTGGCGTCAGGGATAGGAATCATACCCAGGGAGGAAGTGACATTAATCTGCAGCTTCCCTTTATCATTTCCATCCGTCTGCGCACCTCTTAAGCTGTAATCAGGCATAAAAATACCTCTGCATATTCTTTATTCTATCATATGCAGAGGTAAATCATTTGCCACAAACTGATTATTTTGTCAGCATCATCATAATATCATTGCTTCTTGCCACAAACTTGCTCATCGCCTCAGGCTCAAGGGGCGCATGCTGTAAAAGCGCAAGGTCATAAAGCTGCTCGCAAATCATATTTACATTGTCACTGTCCGTGTGTTCCATAATATACTGGACAAGAGGATGGTTTGCATTTAAAATCAGGGTTTCGCCTTCTTTTCCAAAGCCGCCCATATCCATACCCGGCATGGAATACATCTTCATCATGTCCTGCATTCTTCTGCTTTCCTCGGAAAGGGTAATCATGGAAGAAATCTTCTTGTTTTTCAGTTTTTCAACCTTTATGGTAATCTGATCCTTCTTTAAGACCTTCTTCATTACCTTACCGATTGCTTCTGCGGCTTCCTCCAGATCCTTTTCAGCCTTTTTGCTGGTTTTAGCCTTAAAGGTATCCGTCAAATCAGCATCAATTCTCTGGAATTTGATTCCCTCATTCTTTGCCTCTAACTGTGAAACAAAAGGCTGGTCAATATTATGGGTTAAAATAACAGCATCCAGCTTGGCAGCCTTAAACATATTAATGTACTGGCTCTGCTGCTTTTCATCAGTAACATAATAAATAACCTTTTCCTTCTTCTCTTTCTCTTTCTCTTCCCCTTCGGCTTCTTCTGCTTCGCCGCTTACCACATTTCCGTCTTCGTCAACAACTTCCGCTTCCGGCTTATCGGAAGCATCTGCTTTCTCCTGTGCATTTTCCACATCATCGGGGTCAATCTTATTGACCTCAAGACATTCGGGAAGCGTCAGGTATTTGCCGTCAAGATTCTTGAAAAGTATATAGTCTGTCATCTTTTCACAGAACTTATCATCCTTCAGGCAGCCGAATTTGATAAAGGGACTGATGTCATCCCAGTATTTATCGTATTCTTCTTTTTCTGTCTTGCACATGCCTGCCAGCTTGTCAGCCACCTTCTTGGAAATGTAATCGGAAATTTTCTTAACAAATCCGTCGTTCTGCAAAGCGCTTCTCGATACGTTAAGAGGCAGATCCGGGCAGTCAATTACACCCTTTAAAAGCATCAGGAATTCAGGAATGACCTCTTTGATATTGTCTGCAATGAACACCTGATTGTTGTATAATTTAATTACGCCTTCAATCGATTCATATTCCATATTGATTTTGGGAAAATATAAAATACCCTTTAAATTAAAAGGATAATCCATATTTAAATGAATCCAGAACAGAGGCTCCTTGTAATCCTGAAATACCTTACGGTAAAATTCCAGATACTCTTCTTTTGTGCATTCATTAGGATGCCGCATCCAGAGTGGATTGGTATCATTTAAAAGCTCCGGTCTTTTTACAATCTTATACTTTAATTCATCCTCTTCCTTCTCGGGCTTGATTTCTTCTACAACCGTATCCGTATCCAGTTTTTCATCAGCCTTTACTGTCTGGGTTTCCGTTGTATTTTCCTTAGACAGATAAATCTCGGTAGGCATAAAGGAACAATATTTTTTGATAACCTCCCTTGCCTTATATTCGTTGCAGAATTCAAGGACATCTTCGTTTAAGAACAAAGTGATTACGGTACCAACCTCTGCCTTGTCCCCTTCCTTCATATCGAATTCCGTGCCGCCGTCACATTCCCAATGCACAGGCTTTGCACCTTCCTGCCAGGATAAGGTGTCGATATGAACTTCATCGGCTACCATAAATGCGGAATAGAAACCAAGACCGAAATGACCGATAATCTGGTCCTCAGTTGTTTTGTCCTTATACTTTTCAATAAAGTCAGCCGCACCGGAAAAAGCAATCTGATTAATGTATTCTTCTACCTCATCAGCCGTCATGCCGATACCGTTATCGACAAACTTAAGGGTCTTTTCTTCTGGATTCACGATAACCTGAATCTTTGCCTTGTAATCCTCCGGCAGGGTATATTCTCCCATCATATCAAGCTTCTTCAATTTAGTAATGGCATCACAGCCATTGGATATTAATTCCCTGTAAAAAATGTCATGGTCGGAATACAACCACTTCTTGATAATGGGAAATATGTTTTCGCTGTTAATGGATAAACTTCCGTGCTTTTCTGCCACGATAATCACTCCTTCTTGTAAAAATAATTTCTAAAACTTTTGCTAAAAACAAGTGTAATTCTCTTCCAAATAAAAGTCAAGATAAAATTAGCACTCATTTGAGTTGAGTGCTAATAATTTTCAGAAAAGTGCCGTAAATATGCGGATTTTATAATTATAAATTTTTTATTAACTGATGCTTCAGCCTGTAAGGCTACTCCTGTGAAAAATTAATATACTGATTATATACTTCAAAAAAGCCCGTTGTTTTGATATCCTCATCATGAAGAAGCTTCACACTTTCCCACAGTTCCCTGTTCAAATTCCTGGTAAGGGATGCCGCAAAAGCCTCGTATTCCTGACTGAAAACCTCCTCTCTGCGCTTTTCCACAATTTTTACCTTATTGGCATCTGTTTCCTCTCTGTTAAAGGTATTGAGGCATTTAATAATATGATAGCCATAGGAGGTTTCCACAATATCGCTGATTTCCCCTGTTTCCAGGTTAAAAGCCGCCTCTTCGAAGCTGCTTTCCATTTCTCCCTTGCCGAAGGATATGGTTCCCGTTTCATCCTCGCTGTAATCTAAAATCAGCTGTTCAAAGTCGCTGTCCTCCTCTCTTGCCAGCTGCAGCACCTCCTGCGCTTTTTTATAAATATCTTGTCTGGTCGCATCCGAATATTCTATTTTCTTTCCGGTTCCGTCAAGCACATAAGTTTTAAACAGAATATGCTGCACCGTAATGGTTCTGGCTTCGTCATCGCTGATTTCCGGATTGATATCCTTGATAATATACTGATACACCTTCTCCGCCAGAGCATATTCCAGATACAGGTTTTCGATTGTTTCCTCATCCACCCCCATACTGTCTTTTTCCGTCTGGTTTAAAGAATCAAAATAAGCGGCCGCCGCTTCCTTTACCTTTTGCTTTTCTTCTTCATCCAGCTCCACCTTGTAACGCTGGGCTAACAGGTTCATAGCCTTAATCTGTGCCAGGTCTGCAAGCACCGTTTCCTTTACATTTTCTTCCAGCGTAACTCCGTCCATATCCGTCTGCCAGATTTCCTCTCCATAAACGCTTTCATACTGATTCCGGGTATTGGTTAAAAGCACCATAAGCTCCGGCAGACTGCAGGACATATTTTCAATCCTGAAAACTTCATCCTTATGAAACCCGGTGGTAAGTACCACTCTGGTATCCGAATTTTTATTTCCGCATCCTGAAAGAAAAAGCATCAGCAATGCCAAAATAAGTATTGCTTTCTTCATACTTCCATTTTCCTCAAAATACTTCTTGCCACACTGATTCCGTTTGCGGAAGCCTGCTGGAGTCCCCTTGTAACTCCGGCTCCGTCCCCGATTGCACGAAGTCCCTTAATGCTGGTTTCAAAATCTTTGTTTACAATCACCTTATTGGAATAAAACTTCACCTCAACTCCGTAAAGAAGGGTTTCGTCCCCTGCAATGCCCGGCGTAATTTTATCCAGTGCAAGCAGCATTTCCTCTATATCCACCATGATTCTGTGAGGAAATACCAAAGACAGATCACCCGGCACTGCATCCTTTAAGGTAGGAATCAGATTATTTCTGCAAAGCCTCTCTTCCGTGGTCCTTCTGCCCCTCCTGAAATCCCCGAAGGTCTGAACCAGGATTTTACCGCCGCAGAGCATATTGGAAAGCTGAGCAATCTGTTTACCGTATTCAATGGGGGTTTTAAAAGGCTTGGTAAAGTTTTTGCTTACCAGAATGGCAAAATTGGTATTATCGGTCTTAAAATCCGCAGACTTATAGGCATGACCGTTTACCACCGCAAGTCCCCCTTCATAATACTCTACTGCAACTTCTCCCGAAGGATTGGTGCAGAAGGTTCTCACCTTATCATCAAAGGTAGGGGTATGATAAATCAGCTTTGCTTCATACAGATTTTCATTTAAAAACTGCATTATTTCATCCCGGACTTCCACACGCACACCGATATCCACCGTTCCCGGCGTGGTTTCAATGCCGATTTCCTCACACTTATCTTTAAACCAGTCGGCGCCTTCCCTTCCTACCGCAGAAACAATTTCTTCTGCGCGGAAAACCTCTCCCTTATCAGTTCTGATGCCTACTGCACAATCGTCCTCCACAATGATTTCTTCCACCATGGTATTAAACAGAAGGTCAGCGCCTTTCTCCTGAAGATGATGCTGAAGCTTCTCATAAATTTTATAGCCTTCCTCCGTGCCGAGGTGGCGGATAGGACATTCCACCAGTTTTAAGTTGGCAACAATAGCTTTTCTCCTGATTTCACGGATTTCTGCCTGCTTATCAATACCGTATACATTGGTATCCGCGCCGAATTTAAGATAAATATTGTCCGATTCCTTAATCAGCTTCATCGTTTCATCATAGCCCAGTATTTCCGGAAGATTGCCTCCTACATCCGGGGATAAAGACAGCTTTCCATCTGAAAAGGCTCCGGCTCCCGCAAAACCGGTGGTGATAGAACAGGGCCTGCATCCCACACACTGCTTTGTCGTTCTTTTAGGACAGGTTCTCTTTTCAATGGAACATCCCTTTTCTACAATCAATACCTTTAAATCAGGCTTTTTATCAAGTAACTCATAGGTGCAGAAAATACCTCCGGGACCTGCTCCTATTATAATGACATCATACTTTTTATTCATTTAGTTCCTCCATATTTTCATTATATCATGAACTTCGTTCATGATCGCCATTCGCCGCTCGCTATGAACAGG
>CAZDPE010000127.1:0-6297 GCA_964507235.1 uncultured Lachnospiraceae bacterium | reverse complement strand
CATATTAAGGCAGGTAAGAGTCTTTCTATCTATCACCATTTACAGCTGGACAAGCTGGACTGTACTGTAGCCATTATTAAAAATGCCAGAAGCAATAAGATGGGCAAAAAAGATATTTTAAAGGTGGAATGCGATATCAACATGCTTGACCTGGATGTTCTTGCCTTTATCGACCACAACATCACCGTAAATGTTATTAAGGACGGAGAAATCGTCGATAAAAAGGTACTGGTGCTTCCAAAGGAAATTAAAAATGTCATCAAATGCAAAAATCCCAGATGCATCACTTCCATTGAACAGGAGCTGCCGCATATCTTTGTCCTTGCCGATGAAGAAAAAGAGGTTTACCGCTGCAAATACTGCGAAGAAAAATACCGGGAGCATTTATAGGAGCATGACAGCTTAAGGTTCTGTAATCAGATTTCAGACATTTATCACCCACTTATTATAGCATGAGTGGGTGATAAATTTGCCTGTACATTTTCATTTACTCTTCTGAAGCAGCGCGATTGCTTCTATTTCCACGGTAAAAGGAAACATGTCAACTCCAACTCCCTTTTTCACCTTATATCCTCTGGAAGTTAAATATTTCAAATCCCTTACAAGTGTTTCGGGGTTGCAGGAAACATAAACCACCTTTTCAGGAGAAAGCTTTACCAGGCAGCTGAGAAAACGCTCCTCGCATCCGCTTCTTGGCGGATCTATAAAAACAACATCCACCTTATCTCCGCTTTCAGCAAGCTGCACCATAAATTCACCGGCGTCCTTCTGGTAAAATTGAATATTGGTTACCTGATTGCGTTTTGCATTTGCAATTGCATCCCTCACAGCATCCTTATTCAGCTCCACACCGATTACCTTCCCCGCCTTATCTGCGGCAATCATGCCAATTGTTCCCGTTCCGCAATAGGCATCCAATACTGCTTCTTTCCCCTTAAGCGCCGCATATTCCATTGCCTTTCCATACAGCTTTTCCGTTTGTACAGGATTCACCTGATAAAAAGACCTGGGAGAAATTTTAAAGGTTTTACCGCAAAGAACATCCTCAATATATCCGGGACCGTAAATAACCTGCTCCTTTTCCCCTAAAACCATACTGGTATTTTTGTTATTTACATTAATTATCACGGTGGTAATCTCAGGATGTTCTTTTCTCAGCGCCTTTACAAAATTATTTTTAGAAGGCAGAATCGGGGATGCCAGCACCAGAACCACCATAATCTGACCCGTAGCATATCCAGTTCTCACCATCACATGACGCAGCAGACCATAGCCGGTATCCTCATCATAAGTTTTTATCTTAAAGGATTTTAAAAGCCCTCTGACTGTGCCGATAATCGCATCTGCTTTTTCATTTTCCAAAAAACAGTTTTCCACCGGAACCACTATATGCGTACCTTCTTTGTACACACCGGATATCACATTACCTTTTCTGTCCCTGTCAAATGCAGCATTTACCTTATGTCTGTAATGCATGGGCTGCTCCATGAAAATAAAGGGCTCTGTCCGGCAGTAAGGCTTTAAAAGCCCGGAAAGCTGCTCCTGCTTATTTTTTATCTGCTTTTCATAAGGAATATCCAGAAGCTGACATCCTCCGCACTTTTGAAACACCGGACAAAGGGATGCTTTATTTTTTTCTGCTTTATTTCTTTCTGTTTTTTCCATATTTTCCTGTCGCTTTCCTTCTGCCATGGCTGTATTGGAAAGCTCCCTCCGTAAATTTTGTGCCATAATGAAATAAAAAATTCCTCTTCTTGCAGAGGGGTTTTTGATTCTCGCGGCAGTCGCCAAATACCCATGCCGGCATGACTGCCTGGCTCGTTGCACGCGGAAATAAACCCCAGGCGTTTACCTGGGGTAAGTCTTATACATTGTGCTCGTTTTTCCGCAGTTTAATGGAATCAATTCCCTGAACCAGCTCTTTGGCCCGTTCCACATCTGCTTCATTAATACGAATCGTAAAAACACTTTTTTCTTTGCTGTTTCCCTTTGAAAAGACCCTCTGGAAAAATGATTTATCCTGCCATTCAATATAATAAGAAATCCTGTTTTTCAAAAATAACTTTTCCAGCTTTTCCTTGCTGTCCAGACTATATACCTTACAAAATGCCACTTCCCTGTGAAAAAATTTATCATCATATACGACTGCTGACATATAATCATCTCCCTGCCACATTCAAATATTTTATGTCAACTACCTTTTTATTATAATTCATATTACACTATTATTTCAAGAAAAAAATAAAAAATTACAATTTTTTCGACAATTCCCACAAAGGCTTTTGCTGTATATACTGTTCATTCAGCCAGTCTGCGGCATTTTCCACTCCGGCAGCAGAAAATTCAAACTGCATGCGCTGCTTGTTTTCTTCCGGCGTTTTTGCAAAACAATAGGGTTCCGGCCAGATAATAACTTCAAGCACAGATTCACCGTCTGTTTCTTTCTTTTTGAGCATATAGCGCATGCCGTCCATGCTGGCGCAATATTCCTCTTTTCTTACATAATTTAAAACATGAAAATTTTCTTTATCAATCATCTGAATTTCCTGCTTTCTGTTCTATTGTATTTTCTTTCCCATAGCTTTCTTTATTGGCCTTAAAATAACCAATCAGCCCGTCCAGCGATTTTGCCAGCGATTCCGCTTCATCCTTATTAAACTGCGCTATCAGGGCATGTATCATATCCTCGTGAAACTTCTGATGATGATAAAAAGCCCTCTTTCCCTTATCCTTAAGGGATAGCAGAACAAGACGCTTATCCTCCTCGCTTCTTTCGCGAAGCACATAATCATTTTTTGTTAATCTGTCTATAGCTTTAGTCAGTGTACCCATGGTAACTGAAAGCTTTTTGGCTATGGTTGAGCTGGTCTGCGGCTCTCCCACTCCAATTGCTTCCATTACATGCATATCATTTAATGTTATATCCTGGAATTCCCCGGTAATCAACGCTTTTTGTTCAATATCCATTAAATCCTGAAAAATGGTCACCAGCAGTGTATTTAAAGTTTTTTCAAGATCCATATTTGTACCCTCCTATGGCAGCCTTTCTTTCCATTCACAATAACCTACCAGATAAGAACTGCCGCTCCCCATGTAAGTCCTGCTCCGAATCCCGCCACCACAATTTTATCTCCTTTTTGGAGCTTTCCCTGCCGGTTCACAAAATCAAGCAATATGGGAACACTCCCTGCTGAAATATTACCACATTCCTGAAGATTTGTGGGAAATTTTTCTGCAGGCTGCCCCAATCTTTTTGCCACAGCCTCTATAATACGAAGATTAGCCTGATGCAAAATAAAATATTTGATTTCACCGGCTTCTACTCCTGCTTTTGCAAGTGCTTCCTCAATTGATTTCGGCACGGTCCTGACAGCAAATCTATAAACCTCCTGACCATTCATGACCGTATAAAAAGGTTCCAGTGCATTCCTCTTAAAGGGATTATTTACTCTTCTGTTTTCGCAGGCAAGAACTTCTCCCCTGCCTCCGTCAGAACCCTGAACCATGCTGAGAATCCCTTTATCCGTCTTTTTCAAAACTGCCGCTCCTGCCCCATCTCCGAACAAAACGCAGGTGCTTCTTTCGTTCCAGTCCATCATTTTTGATAGAGTTTCCGCTCCGATAACAAGCGCTGTCTTTATCATCCCTGCTGCCATATAAGCATTTACAATTCCCATTCCGAACAGGAAACCGGAACAGGCGGCGCTGATATCAAAGGCTGTGGCATTTTCTGCCAAAAGCGCTTTTTGTACCTCACAGGCGGTTGACGGGAAATAATTATCCGAAGAAACGGTTCCCACTAAAATCAAATCCAGTTCAGAAGGTGCAACGCCTGCATTTTCAAGTGCAAGTCTTGCCGCTTCCACTGCCATGGAAGATGTCGTTTCTTCTACCGCTATATGTCTTTTTTCAATTCCGGTACGGCTTCTAATCCACTCATCCGTCGTATCCATGAGTTTTTCAAGGTCCTGATTACTTACCGTAAGGGAAGGCAGATAACTTCCTGTACCTATAATTCCTGCTGCCATGACAATTCCTCCTCAAACTCTTTCATAATATCAGCTGCATGTTTCCAATTTCAGTATTTTCTAAAACGTATGTATCTGCTTTCCGCAATGGCATCCTTATCCATTCCTTCAAACCTTTTCAGGAATTCCACCATCCGCTCTTTCATATAACCTGCAATATCCTCTACTGTCCGGCTGTCTGCGCCGCCATATTCGGGAATCACCTGCTCTATTACATGGAGCTTCTTCAAGTCCTCTGCAGTAATCCCCATAACGGCAGCTGCCTGACCGGCACGCTTTCCATCCTTCCACAAAATAGATGCAAAACCCTCCGGCGATAAGATAGAATACGTGGAATTTTCCAGCATCCATACCTCATTTCCCACAGCAAGGCCAAGAGCGCCGCCGCTGCCGCCTTCTCCGATAATAATGGAAAGCACCGGAACTTTAAGTCCTGACATTTCAAAAAGATTTCTTGCAATCGCTTCTCCCTGTCCACGTTCTTCCGCTCCAATTCCACAATATGCGCCCGGTGTATCCACAAAACAAAGAATCGGTCTGTGGAACTTCTCCGCCTGTTTCATCAAACGCAATGCTTTTCTATACCCTTCCGGATACGGCATTCCAAAATTACGCACAATATTTTCCTTAGTATTTACACCTTTCTGCTGTCCAATGACGGTTACCGGCTGCTTACCGAACATGGCAATACCGCCTACAATCGCTCCATCATCCCTGTATGCCCTATCACCATGCAGTTCATAAAAATCCTTTGTAATATAGCCGATATAATCCAGTGCCGTAGGACGTCCGCTGCTTCTTGCAATCTGCACTTTCTCCCATGCATTCAAGGTATCTTTTCCTGATTTTGAAGCAAATTTTGCCTCCTCCTTGGCAATATCAATTTTCCTGGCATAGATTTCATTCAAATACGCCTGATACTGCTCCATTGTGCTGTTCTTCGGTTTTATATGCATCTTAATTAACTGGGACAATGTACTTTTTAAGAAACGTCTTTCCACAATATTATCAATCAGTCCATGCTCCAGCAAAAACTCTGCCCGCTGAAACCCTTCCGGCAATTCCTGACCAATGGTCTGACGGATTACACGCGGTCCTGCAAACCCAACCAAAGCCCCCGGCTCTGCCAAAATGATATCTCCCAGCATTGCAAAGCTGGCAGTCACACCGCCTGTTGTCGGGTCAGTCAATACGGTAATATACAGTCCCCCTGCCTCGTCAAACTTTTTCAATGCGGCTGATGTCTTTGCCATCTGCATTAAAGAAACAATTCCCTCCTGCATTCTGGCACCACCGGAGCAGGTAAATAAAATTAATGGTAGTTTCTGCTCTGTCGCACGTTCAATCGCCCTTGTAAGTTTTTCTCCTACGGCATATCCCATACTTCCCATCAGGAATCTGGTATCGCACACACCAATGACTACCTGGTTTCCATCAATTTTACCAGTACCTGTTACCACTGCTTCTTCTAAACCGGTACTGCTTTTGAGCTTTTCCAGTTTTTCCGGGTACCCTTTAAAATCGCAGGGATTATTACTGCAAATTTCCATATCCCACTCTGTAAAGGTTTCCTTATCGATTACCATTCCAATTCGTGTTCTTGCATCTATTTTAATGTAATGACCGCACTTTGGACACACAAAATCGTTCTTATAGATATCCTCTGTCAGGACCATTTCATGACATTCCTCGCACTTGGTATATAACCCGTCCGGTACATTAGGAACTTCTCCCTGTACCTCTGCATACGATTCTCCTGCCGTATTTTCAGTATCCAGTTCTATATACTCTTTTTTAAACAATCCCTTTAAACGCACTGTTAATCCCTGCCTTTTTTACTATATCGAATATTCATCACTGATAAAATCTGTATTGATATCCCCTTGAATGAACCGCTCATTTTTTAAAATATCATACTGAAAATCCAGATTTGTAGTTACACCCTCAATAATGACTTCTCCTAAAACACTTTTCATCTTTCGGATTGCAGATTCTCTATCCCTGTCATATGCCATCACCTTCATAATCATAGAATCATAAAAAGGCGGAATGACATAGCCTGTGTATACAGCCGTATCAATTCTTACTCCATTTCCTCCCGGAATATGGACATTTTCAATCGTTCCCGGACATGGGGCAAAATTTTTCTCCGGATTCTCCGCATTAATTCGGACTTCTACGGCATGACCACGCAGACAGATATCCTCCTGATTTAATCTCAAAGTCTCACCCGCCGCAATCCGAATCTGCTCTTTAATCAAATCTACAC
>CAZDPE010000126.1:0-6334 GCA_964507235.1 uncultured Lachnospiraceae bacterium | reverse complement strand
GAGGGTCAATACCCCGCCCCTTGGGGCGCTTCAATTTCCATGCCCCGCTGCTTGCAGTGGGGTTATTGACTTTTTATTCATAATCTGCAATATCATAAATCAGTCTTTCAGAATCGTTCCAGCCAAGGCAGGCATCCGTAATGGATTTTCCATATACGCCGTCCCCGACCTTCTGGTTTCCCTCTACGATATAGCTTTCAATCATAACGCCTTTTACCAGCTTATGAATATCAGGATTCAATTTGCGGCTGTGCATAACTTCTTTTACAATTCTAATCTGCTGTTCAAATTTTTTGCCGGAATTGCTGTGGTTGGCATCAATAACAGCGGCAGGATTTTTTAAATCCCGCTCATTATACAGGGTGAGCAGAAGATTTAAGTCCTCATAGTGATAGTTCGGAAGATTCTGGCCATGCTTGTTAGTGGCGCCGCGCAGGACAGTATGAGCCAGGTCATTGCCGTTTGTCTGTACTTCCCAGCCTCTGTAGGTGAAGCAATGGGGATGCTGAGCTGCATAAACGGAATTCAGCATAACTGTCAGGTCGCCGCTGGTAGGATTTTTCATACCTGCCGGGACGTCAAAGCCGCTGACGGTCATTCTGTGATGCTGGTCCTCTACGGAGCGGGCACCGATAGCTACATAAGAGAGAATGTCGGAAACATAACGCCAGTTTTCAGGATAAAGCATTTCGTCAGCCGCTGTTAATCCAGACTCTTCAATGGCACGAATCTGCATTTTTCTCATTGCAATCAAGCCTGCCAGAAGATCGGGCTTCTTTTCCGGGTCAGGCTGGTGGGCAATTCCCTTGTAGCCTTCTCCGGTGGTTCTGGGCTTGTTGGTGTAGATTCTGGGAATCAGAATCAGCTTATCCTTTACCTTTTCATTAACCCTGGCAAGCCGTGTTACATAATCGCATACGGCATCTTCGTTATCTGCGGAGCAGGGGCCGATAATTACAAGAAATTTGCTGCTTTTGTCGGTGATAACATCCCTGATTTCACAATCTCTTTCTTCTTTTATTTTTGCCAGCCGCTCAGGAACAGGATATTGTTCCCTGATTTCGCTTGGCGTGGGTAATTTTTTTATAAATTCAAATGACATAATTTCTCCTCCTGTGTAAAACCCTGTACATTATAATATAGAAAAAATTAAAGTGCAAGTTTCAGTTTATAAAGTCTGAAAGATACTTGCAATAAGCAGGGAAAAAGTGTAAAATTGCAACGTATGATTATTTAACTGAGAATGTTCGATAAGGTATATATATGATTTGCGGAACTGATGATTTACAGTTAATATGAAAAATAGGAGTCGGAACTATGGCACTTAGCAAAAAACCGGTAACAGGCATGAAGGATATTCTGCCTGAAGAAATGCAGATTAGGGATTATGTTATCAGCGTAATCAAAGAAACTTATGGTAAATTTGGATTTACATCCATTGAAACTCCCTGTGTAGAGAATATTGAAAATCTGAGCAACAAGCAGGGGGGTGAAAATGAGAAGCTGATTTTCAAAATATTAAAAAGGGGAGAGAAGCTGAATCTGGAAACTGCTGAAACAGAAAAAGATTTGGTGGACGGAGGCCTTCGTTATGATTTAACCGTTCCGCTTGTGCGTTTTTATTCCAATCATGCAAATGAGCTGCCTTCCCCCTTTAAGGCTCTTCAGATGGGTAATGTCTGGCGCGCCGACAGACCTCAGAGAGGACGCTACCGTCAGTTTATGCAGTGCGATATTGATATTCTGGGTGAGCCTTCCAATCTGGCGGAAATTGAATTGATTTTGGCTACCACCACAACGCTTGGAAAGCTGGGTTTTAAGAATTTCCAGATTCGCATTAACGAAAGAAGAATTTTAAAAGCAATGGCGGCTTACAGCGGCTTCCCGGAAGAAGCCTATGACAGTGTATTTATTACACTTGATAAAATGGACAAGATCGGTCTGACAGGCGTAGAGGAGGAACTGCTTCAAAACGGCTTTGCAAAAGAAAGTGTGGATAAATATCTTGCCCTGTTTAAAGGAATGGAAGAAGCAAAGGACGGTCTTTCTTTTCTGGCAGAGGAGCTTGAGGGATATCTGGAGAAAGAGGTAAGAATCAGCCTTCAGGAGATTATGGAAAGTGTGGGTGCTACCAGGAGTTCGGATTTTGAACTGGTATTTGATCCTACTTTGGTAAGAGGAATGTCCTATTATACAGGGACTATTTTTGAAATTGCAATGCCGGAATTCGGCGGAAGCTGCGGCGGAGGCGGAAGATATGATAAAATGGTAGGAAAATTTACGGGAAATGACGTGCCGGCATGCGGCTTTTCCATTGGTTTTGAACGAATTATCCTGCTTCTTATGGAGAGCGGCTTTAAAGTACCTTCCCAGCCTGAAAAAGTGGCTTATTTGATTGAAAAGGGGATTCCGGGTCAGGAGCTTTGCAAAGTAATCGTACAGGCGCAGGAAGAGCGTAAAGACGGCACCCAGGTGCTTGTAGTGCGCATGAATAAAAACAAGAAGTTTCAAAAGGAGCAGCTTACCAAGGAAGGCTATACACAGTTTAAGGAATTTTATAAAAATCCGCTGAAATAAGGAAGCATATGGTTAGAGTATATTATACAAAGGTGTCCTCTTTTATGAAAGCAGACACCTTTTGGTTTCAACTGCATATTTTTGGAGAAGAGCGCAGAAGGAAAATAATGTGTATGGCAAATGATAAGGATAAACTGCGAAGCTTTACAGCCGGCATCCTGCTGCATTATGCGCTTTGTAAAAAGAAAGGGCTTCCCCTGGATTGCAAAACTCCTTTTAAGGTCAGCTGCGAAGCCGGTGGAAAGCCTTTTTTGACGGAATTTCCGGAAATTTATTTTAATCTGTCCCACTCCGGTGATTATGTCTGCTGTGCTATAGGTGATGAGCCGGTGGGCACGGATATTCAAAAGCACACTGAGGTGAAGGAGCGGTTGGCTGAACGTTTTTTTACGGAGCAGGATAATCATATGCTTGCAGCCTGCAATAAGGAGCAGAGGGAAAAACTGTTTTTCAGGATGTGGAGCATAAAAGAAAGCTATATAAAGCTTACGGGAAAGGGAATAAGCCAGGGGCTTGATTCTTTTGAAATTATCTGGGAGCGCGAAGCAGTGATGCAAAAAGAAGGAAAAGAGCCGGATGCTTTTTTTAAAGAATCAGATTCCCCGTCCGGATACAGCCTTTGCGTCTGTTTCAGGAGTACCGGGCAGGAAGTAATCTGGCAGGAAGTGTGCCGGGAGGAGTTAAGCCGTATATTTGGCAATTAAGCTGCTGAGTTCTTCATGATGAGTTTTTACCCATTCTTCATAGGTGGTGCTTTCAGAGGAAACTGTTTTTCCAAGCTCAATCAGAAAAGCAGGTATTTCGTCTGCGAGAATGGCTTTTCCCATATCGGCAAGAACCTCCTGGCCCTGAAGGGAACAGCCGCCTTCAAAAACAGCAAAGGCAGGTTTGGGACCGTCCGGGGTCTGTCTGATTCCGCCCCGGAAGCCGATTGCACCGGTTTGATGAGTCCCGCAGGAAGAGGGGCAGCCTGAAATATGGATTTTGGGAAGCACTCCGTCTGCAAAATTTTCCTTACGGACTGCATCGATACAGGATAAAAGAAGAGCTTGTGAATCTCCGATTCCGACCTGGCAGACCGCAGCACCGATACAGGCAACGGAGGTTTCAAACAGGTTTCCGGCACCGTCATCAGTGGTTTTCAGTAGTAATCCGGCTTCCTGTGAATTGCAGTTTATAATATAAAGTCCTTCATCAGGAGTCAGTCTGATTTCAGTATCCTTCATGGGCCTTATAAGTTCATACAGCTTTTTAGCCGCTTCAGGAGTCAGGGCGCCGCCTATGGGCTGATAAAATACTGCATATAATCCTTCCTGTTTTTGCGGAATAATGCGTTTATCACAAATGGCCTGTCCGGTTCCTTTTTTGCTAAGAAACGGTTCTTCCAGGTGAAGCTTCAGATTTTCTGTGACAAGCACTTCTTTTAGTTTTTCACGGTAAGCATTAATAAGCCCGTCTTTCCCCAGGGTTTCCTGCATAAAGCGGGTCCTGGCCTTTCCCCGTTTTTCATAATTTCCATAAGTAATAAAAGTATTTACCATTGCCTTAATATGGTAAAGAATATTTTCGGGTGCAATGCTCTTTGCAACGCATATGCCGAGAAGCGGTTTGATGCCAAGTCCGCCTGCCGCATAGACATCAAAGGTATGGTCGGGATTGGCTGAAAAACCCAAATCACGGAAGGTTGCATGGGGTTCATTGTCAGGTGAGCAGGAAAAACACACTTTCAGCTTGCGCGGAAATTTTACTGCTTTTATAAAATCCATAAGATATTCACCGGCAGCTTCTGCATAGGGCATAACATCAAAATATTCATTTAGTGATACGCCTGACAGGGGAGATGCCATAACATTGCGGGGAAAATCTCCTCCGCCTCCTCTGGAAATCATACCTGCCTTCCAGGCTTCTTCCATTAAGCTGCACAGAACGGACGGTTCCAAATCATGAAGCTGAACGGATTGACAGGTAGTTAGCTTTAATCGGTTAATATGATACTTTTCACAGCTTTCCACAATAAATCTTAAGCGTTCCTTTGTAAGCCTTCCTCCGGCCATACGAAGCCGCAGCATATGCTTTTTGCCGCCCCGCTGGGCATAGCTGCCAAAACCGCCGGAAAATCCCTTGTATTCGGCAACAGTCATCCCACCGCTGTGGAATTGCTCTGTTTTTTCTCTGAATTCATCCAGGTCAGGAAGGAATTCGGTTAAGTAATCTTTAGCCATAATCGTAGTACTCCCTTGCTGATATACATATGATATAAGTATTTTTACCGGAAATTAAAAATATACAAAGATATATTATATTCTGATATAACAAAATTATAACGGATAATAAACGGAAATCAATATTTTTTGACAGCTTTCTGCATTTGATTTATAATATTGACAAAAAGTCATTAAGGGGGCATGAATATGGCAGTCAGGATGAACGATACGGAGGTCCGGAAAAAGCAAATTCTTGAAAGAGCAACTGAGCTTTTTGCCGTGAAAGGTTATCATGGAGTAGGAATTGATGAGATTGCCGCTGCCTGTGGAGTGGTGAGAGGAACGGTGCTCAAATATTTTGGCAGTAAACAGGAATTGTATAAGAAGGTTTTATATGGCAGGGGAAACCCGGCAGGAGATTATATGATTGCAGTATGTGAAGATACAAGCATATCTGCCGTTGAGGCCCTTAATAAATTAATGGAAATTGCGGGGAAGCAAATTGCAGCAAATAAAAAATATATTGGAAGTGATTTGGAAAATGAAGAATTTCTGCAAAATTTTGATGTACTCAGGCTTCCCGTATATCGGGAACAGCAGAAATATCTTGAGAAAATCATAGAGCGGGGGAATAAGGAAGGAGTATTCCATGTTGAAAATCCCCGCATGCGGGCATTTAGCATTATATTTGCCGTATTCGGGATTGCAGAATCCATGGAAGGAGAAGCGGCAATGTCGGGAGAAATGAATGAGGTTATAAAGAAAATGTTGGATTTGTGAGAACGGTGAGCGGAAATGAAAGAAAAAAATTTGAAGTTTGATCAGAAGAAGCATTGCTTATATCCCAAAAAGGGGGGAAAAATTAATCAGGGAATATTTATGTAAGGAGTTTGGTCAGGAAAAGGCTGAGATATTATGGGAGAAAATCCAGCTTAAATATGTAGGGTATGTCAATGATTGTCCTGATTATGGAGGAAAAAGGAATAATCATGCCGCAGCAATATATGGCAGTCTGCTTATTTTTGCATTCTGCGAAGAGGCAGTACCGGATAAAAGCATAGAAGAATTACAGCCCCTGGTGTATAAGATTTTTATGGAAGATGCTTTCAAAATACTGGGAAGGATATTTAATCTGAATAAGCGTTCCCATATGAAGCTTGCCGATAAGGTTTTTAAGAAAAGCGGAGAAAAGGATCAGAAGCAGGAGAAGCAATATCTGTCAGGATTTATTACAGTAACGGAGCCTTTTGATGAAGAACATCAGGCTGTCAGATATCATTTTACATAGTGCCCTAATGCGGAGTTTGCAAAAAAGCATGGGCTTACGAAATGGATGCCGCTTTTCTGCAATTGTGATTATTTCGCGATGAGGCAGCTGAATTGTGAGTTGATACGGCATCAAACCTGTACGAAGGTCGATAGATGTGATTACTATATGGTTGGGAGCAGCGACCCAATTATAAAGAAATATCCGCTAAAGGTAGACGAAGATGGGCTTTGGTACAATGAAAAAAGCGGACTTTCCTGATGTGATATGTTGTGAACTGTAGATG
>CAZDPE010000125.1:0-6373 GCA_964507235.1 uncultured Lachnospiraceae bacterium | reverse complement strand
CGAAAGCAACTTAACGAAAACGAGCGAAAGCGACGTTTGAGTTTAGTGCGAGGTCTGTCCCGATACTTAGCGAGGTGTTTTCGAGCTTAGTAGAGGGACTGCCGAAAGCAACTTAACGAAAACGAGCGAAAGCGACGTTTGAGTTTAGTGCGAGGTCGTTCTTTGAGGTTAGTGAGGGCGAGCCGGAGGTGAAGTTCGAACTTAGCGAAAAGAACATCCTTATAAGGTCATAAAAGAAACCGATAGGGAAAGATCAATAAAACAGGAGGAAAAACAAACATGACTATGAGTGATCCGATTGCAGATATGCTTACAAGAATCCGTAACGCAAGCACTGCAAAACATGACACAGTTGATGTTCCGGCATCTAAAATGAAAAATGCTATCGTTGAAATCCTTTTCAACGAAGGTTATATTCAGAAATATGAGATCGTTGAAGATGGCGCATTCAAGACCATCCATATCACACTGAAATACGGTGCTGATAAGAACGAGAAAATCATCACTGGTATCAAGAGAATTTCCAAACCGGGTCTTCGTGTTTACGCAGGTAAAGACGAACTGCCAAGAGTTCTCGGCGGACTGGGTATCGCAATCCTTTCCACGAACCAGGGTGTAATCACTGACAAAGAAGCCAGAAAGCTTCAGGTAGGCGGCGAGGTTCTGGCTTTCGTTTGGTGACATTGAGTACTTAATAAGTGCAGAGCGTAAGCGAAAGCACGAATTTAGTACGAAAGTCTGCCCCGAAACTTAGCGAGGTATTTTCGAGCTTAGTTGAGTGGGCTGACCGAAAGCAGCTTAATAAATAATAAACACATACAGGAGGTACGGGCATGTCACGTATAGGAAGAATGCCAATCGCGATTCCGGCAGGCGTTACTGTAGAAGTTGCAGAAAATAATAAAGTGACTGTAAAAGGTCCTAAAGGAACACTGGAAAGAGTGCTTCCCACAGAAATGGAAATCAAGGTTGAAGGCGCAGAAGTAATTGTAAGCAGACCTAATGATTTAAAGAAGATGAAATCTTTACATGGTCTTACAAGAACACTGATTCACAACATGGTTGTTGGTGTTACAGAAGGCTATGAAAAGAAGCTGGAAGTAAACGGTGTTGGTTACAGAGCAGCAAAATCCGGAAATAAGTTAACCTTATCCTTAGGATATTCTCATCCGGTAGAGATGATTGACCCTGAAGGAATTGAAACAGTTCTTGAAGGACAGAACATCATCATCGTAAAAGGTATTGATAAAGAAAAAGTTGGCCAATTCGCAGCTGAAATCAGAGATAAGAGAAGACCTGAGCCTTACAAGGGCAAAGGTATTAAGTATGCTGATGAAGTGATCAGACGTAAAGTTGGTAAGACTGGTAAGAAATAAGAGATAAGGAGAGTGTAAAAATGGTTAGTAAAGAATCAAGACAGAAAGTCCGTGTTAAGAAACACATGAAAATACGTAACCGTTTCAGCGGTACCGCTGAAAGACCTCGTTTAGCTGTGTTTAGAAGTAATAATCATATGTATGCTCAAATTATTGATGATACAGCTCAAAATACTTTAGTTGCAGCTTCTACAGTTGAAAAGGAAGTAAAGGCTGAGCTGGAAAAAACCAATAACGTTGATGCAGCAGCATATTTAGGTACAATCATTGCTAAAAGAGCAATTGAAAAAGGTATTGATACTGTAGTCTTTGACAGAGGCGGCTTTATATACCAGGGTAAAATCGCAGCATTAGCTGAGGCAGCCAGAGAAGCTGGCTTAAAATTCTAGGAAAGGAAGAAGTAATCATGAAGAATACAATCATAGATGTAAGCCAGTTAGAATTAAGTGATAAGGTTGTTGCTATTAAGCGAGTAACCAAGACTGTAAAGGGCGGACGTAACATGAGATTTACTGCTCTTGTGGTAGTAGGCGACGGTAATGGTCATGTAGGCGCCGGACTTGGCAAGGCTGTGGAAATTCCCGAAGCTATCCGTAAAGGAAAAGAAGATGCAATGAAGCACATTGTAAATGTTGCACTTGATGAAAATAGTTCCATTACTCATGATTTTATCGGAAAATTCGGTTCTGCAAACGTTCTTTTAAAGAAGGCTCCCGAAGGTACAGGTATTATTGCAGGCGGTCCTGCCCGTGTTGTTTGTGAACTTGCAGGTATTAAAAACATCCGTACCAAATCACTTGGTTCCAACAATAAGCAGAACGTTGTACTTGCAACAATTGAAGGTTTAAAGAGCTTAAAGACTCCTGAAGAGGTTGCTAAGAACCGCGGCAAATCTGTAGAAGAAGTATTAGCATAGGAGGGAATTAAGAATGGCAGAGCAGAAAATGTTAAAAATTACATTAGTAAAATCTCCTATCGGAGCAGTTCCCAAGCATAAAGCTACCGTTGAATCCATGGGACTTAGAAAGCTGAATAAGACAATCGTACTGCCTGATAATGCAGCTACAAGAGGACAGATTCAGCAGATTAAACATTTAATTAAAGTTGAAGAAGTATAATAAGAGAAGATAAGGAGGTGTTCAGCATGGAATTATCTAATTTAAGACCTGCAAAAGGTTCTACAAAGAGCGATAATTTTAGAAGAGGTCGTGGACACGGCTCAGGTAACGGTAAGACAGCCGGTAAAGGTCATAAAGGTCAGAAAGCCCGTTCAGGAGCACCCAGACCCGGTTTTGAAGGCGGTCAGATGCCTTTATACAGAAGAATTCCCAAGAGAGGCTTTACCTGCCCCAGTCATAAGGAAATCGTAGGTATTAATTTAAGTGCACTTGATAAGTTTGAAGACGGAGCTGTTGTTACTGTTGATACATTAGTTGAAACAGGAATCGTTAAAAATCCTAAAGATGGCGTTAAGATCCTCGGAAACGGAGAAATTACCAAGAAGCTTACAGTAAAAGCAAATGCATTCAGTGCATCCGCAAAGGAAAAAATTGAAGCTGTTGGTGGAACTGCAGAGGTGATTTAATGTTAACAACCTTAAAAAACGCATTTAAAATCAAGGAATTAAGAAATAAGATATTATTTACATTTGCCATGTTAGTTGTGATCCGTTTAGGGTCACAGCTGCCTGTGCCGGGTGTAGACAGACATTATTTTTCTAACTGGTTTGCACAGCAGACAGGCGATGCGTTCAGCTTTTTTGATGCATTTACGGGCGGTTCATTTTTGAATATGTCCATTCTTGCATTAAATATTACACCTTACATTACATCATCCATTATTATGCAGCTTCTGACGATTGCAATTCCCAAGTTGGAAGAGATGCAGAAGGAAGGGGAAGATGGAAGAAAGAAAATTGCTTCCATTACCCGTTATGTAACAGTAGGGCTTGCTTTAATTGAGTCAACGGCAATGGCAATTGCATTTGGTGGAAATGGTCTTTTAGAGGACTATAATGCTTTAAATGTGATTACGGTTATTGCAGCATTGACTGCCGGAAGTGCGTTCCTTATGTGGATTGGTGAAAGAATTACTGAGAATGGTGTGGGAAATGGTATTTCCATCGTCCTCGTTATTAATATTATTTCAAGAATTCCTCAGGATATTGCAAATCTGTTTGAACAGTTTGTTTTCGGCAAGGCAATTGCAGTTGCTGTGGTTGCAGCAGTTGTTATACTTGCAATTATTGTAGGTATGGTTATTCTGGTTATTATTTTGAATGACGGAGTTCGTAAAATTCCTGTGCAGTATGCAAAAAAAATGCAGGGAAGAAGAATGGTAGGAGGACAGACATCTTCTATTCCGCTTAAGGTGAATACAGCAGGTGTTATTCCCATTATTTTTGCATCATCCCTGATGCAGCTTCCCATTGTTATCTGCAGTTTCTTTAACTATAGCGGTACAGGAGTATGGGCGCATATTTTAAGAGGATTGAATTCAGGAAACTGGTGTAATCCTAAAGAGCCCGTTTATTCCATAGGACTTGTGGTGTATATTGTGCTTGTTATTTTCTTTGCATATTTTTATACATCCATCACCTTTAATCCGCTTGAGATTGCAGAGAATATGAAAAAGCAGGGCGGCTTTATTCCGGGTATCAGGCCCGGCAAGCCTACCAGTGAGTATCTGACAAAAATTTTGAATTACATCATCTTTATCGGTGCTGTGGGGCTTACCATTGTCTGCGTAATACCTTACGTATTTAACGGTGTGTTTAATGCTTCAGTATCATTTGGTGGAACCAGTTTAATCATTATCGTGAGCGTTGTGCTTGAAACAATGAAGCAAATTGAATCTCAGATGCTGGTACGTAATTACAAAGGTTTTTTAAATGACTAGTATTTATTAAAGATTAGAGGTTATGGGGAAGCATGTATATCATATTTCCCCTAGCCTCTATATTGCGTTAGAGAAAAATATTAAAGGCAGGAGATAGTTATGAAGATTATTATGTTAGGTGCTCCCGGCGCGGGTAAAGGCACACAGGCCAAGATGATAGCAGAAAAGTACAGTGTTCCCCATATTTCCACAGGCGATATTTTCAGGACAAACATCAAGAACGGAACAGAGCTTGGAATGGAAGCAAAAAAATATATGGATCAGGGACTTCTTGTTCCCGATGAGTTAACGGTTAAAATTCTTCTTGACAGGGTTGCGCAGGATGACTGTAAGAACGGCTACGTTCTGGATGGTTTCCCGAGAACCATTCCTCAGGCAGAAGTTCTTGATAAGGCATTGACTGAACTGGGCGATAAAATTGACTATGCAATTAATGTTGAAGTTCCCGATGAAAATATTATTAAGAGAATGGGCGGCAGACGTGCCTGCTTAAGCTGTGGCGCAACATATCATATAGAACATATTCCCCCCAAGACAGAAGGCATATGCGATGTCTGCGGCAAGGAACTGGTGCTTCGTGATGATGATAAGCCGGAAACAGTAAAGAATCGTCTGGATGTATATCATAACCAGACGCAGCCGTTAATTGATTTTTACAGCGCTAAGGGAGTTCTTAAGACAGTTGACGGTACTATGGATATGAAGGATGTATTTGCAGCCATCGTCAGCATTCTCGGTTAAATCCGTAATTTTGCATAAGGCGGCAGGCTTGAAGGTTTTAAGAAAGGCAGGCAATATATGGCAGTATCAATTAAATCTGCAAAAGAGATAGAACTTATGCGGGAATCCTGCAGAATTCTTTCAGAAGTACATGCAAGGCTGGGAGAAGAAATCAGGCCGGGAATTTCAACCTGGGATATTGACGCGCTGGGAGAAAAACTAATTAGAAGCTATGGGTGTGAGCCTGACTTTCTCAATTATAATGGGTACCCGGCATCAATCTGTGTTTCTGTTAATGATGAGGTGGTACACGGTATTCCCAAAAAGGAGCATATTCTTCAGGAGGGCGATATTGTCAGTCTGGATGCGGGCCTCATTTATAAAGGCTATCATTCCGATGCAGCCAGAACGTACCCGGTGGGGAGGATTTCCGAGGAAGCGGAAAAGTTAATAAATGTTACCAGACAGAGCTTTTTTGAAGGAATCAAATATGCAAGGGCCGGTAATCATCTTTATGATATCTCCAATGCAATTGACGCCTATGTCAGCAGATTCGGATATGGAATTGTGCGGGATTTAGTAGGCCATGGAATTGGCACACACCTGCATGAGGACCCTCAGATTCCAAATTTCAGGCAATGGCGCCGTGGTATTAAGCTTCAGCCGGGGATGACGCTTGCTATTGAGCCTATGATAAATATGGGAAGCTGCTATGTCGAATGGCTGGATGACGATTGGACGGTGGTAACGGAAGACGGTTCACTTTCGGCGCATTATGAGAATACTGTGCTGATAACGGAGGGCGAACCTGAAATCCTTACCCTGCCGGATGGTATCAAAGGATGACGGGGTAAAAATGAGAGGTATGCAATGACAGGAATGTTTGCAATTTCCAAAGCAGGACATGATAAAGGCAGGATGTACATCATTCTGAAAGAAGAAGGCGAATATGTTTATCTTGCTGACGGACGAACAAGAACAATTGAAAATCCAAAGAAAAAGAAAAAGAAACATATACAGCCGGTAAAAAGCGGTATAGATGAAGCACTCATGGCTAAGCTGAGGAGTGCGCAGACCATATATAATGAAGAAATCAAGTTTGCAATTAAGGTCAGGGCAAAATAAGGAGGTAGCAAATGTCAAAGGCTGATGTAATTGAAATTGAAGGAACAGTAGTGGAGAAGCTTCCCAATACCATGTTTCAGGTTGAATTGGAAAACGGGCACAGAGTGCTGGCGCATATAAGCGGTAAACTAAGGCAGAACTTTATCCGTATTTTACCAGGTGACAAGGTAACACTGGAATTATCCCCGTATGATTTGTCAAAGGGAAGAATTATCTGGAGAGATAAATAAACCACAAAGTGTAACAGTTCAGTC
>CAZDPE010000124.1:0-6439 GCA_964507235.1 uncultured Lachnospiraceae bacterium | reverse complement strand
ATGATAGTAGAAGGACAGGGAATGGGTCTTTGGACGCGGGTTCGACTCCCGCCTAATCCATGCGGACTTGCTGTTGCCGTGAATCTGAATACCCCGCAGTAAACTGCGGGGTATTTGTCTATAAAGGATGGTGGGGATATGTCAGACAGGGATAATTTACTGGTAAGCGGGTATAATTTCGGCTCAGAACAGGATGCTGAAGCGGCCCGGACAGAGGGAAGAAAGATAGAATATTTCAGAGAAAAAACAAAGGGGAGAAGTCCGGGAAATCTTCTGGCACTTTATGATAAGCTGTTGGATGAAAAAGTATTCAAAACTCCCGTGGGCTGGGAATATTTAAGACAGCTCCAAATGCAGCTGCAGCAGGCCGGAATTTCAAAGGAATTCATCCGTCCTATTCCCATGTATATTAATTTTTCATATAATCCGGGGGAAGAAATAGAGAATGCGGTGGTAAAACAGCGGATAAGACAAACAAGGGCTCAAAATAATCAGAATAATAAATTTCGGATTTCTCTTTGCATTAATATACTTCTGGCTGTTCTGGTTGCTGCAATGTTTGTTATTACGCTGCAAAGTGATAACCCCAATATTTTAAATTATAAGCAGGCTGTTACAAATCAATATGCTTCATGGGAGCAGGAACTGACAGAGAGGGAAAATAAAATCCGCGATAAAGAAAAGGAACTACAGCTTGAGCAGGAAATAGCAGAGGAATAAGGAATGAATCAATCAGTAATTTCACATTTTATACATATTTATAAGATATACTGTATTGCAGATTGAGGTGAATGAAAAATGGAACGATTAAAAATTCTTGTGGTTGATGATGAAGCCAGAATGCGTAAGCTGGTAAAAGATTTTTTATTTAAAAGCGGCTATGATGTAATTGAAGCAGAGGATGGCAGTCAGGCATTGGACCTCTTCTTTGAGCAGAAGGACATTGCGCTTGTTATTTTGGATGTCATGATGCCTAAAATGGATGGATGGGAAACCTGCCGTGAAATCAGACAGTATTCACAGGTGCCGATTATTATGCTGACGGCGAAATCCGATGAACGTGACGAGCTGCAGGGTTTTCAGCTTGGGGTTGATGAATATATTTCAAAACCGTTCAGTCCTAAAATACTGGTCGCCAGGGTAGAAGCAATTCTGCGCAGGACGAACCAGCTTGGGGCATCGGAAATGCTGGAAGCCGGAGGCATTGTGGTGAATAAGGCGGCTCACAATGTATTAATCGATGGACAGGCCGTTGATTTAAGTTATAAAGAATTTGAACTGCTGACCTATTTTATTGAAAATAAAGGAATCGCGTTATCCAGGGAAAAGATACTGAATAATGTATGGAATTATGACTATTTCGGGGATGCAAGAACCATTGATACCCATGTAAAAAAACTGAGAAGCAAAATGGGAGCAAAAGGCGATTTAATTAAAACCATTTGGGGAATGGGATACAAGTTCGAGGAGGAATAAAAATTTTAACTGATGAAACAGAAGAAATGAGTGAAATTAGAATATGAAATTTTCAATCCGAAAACAATTTGCCGTTGTTTTTTGTATTTTAATGATGGGAACGATTTTGCTGTGCTGGTTTATTAATAATACTTTTTTGGAAAAGTATTATCTGAGAGATAAGCAGAAAGCGCTTATGAGCGCATATGCCGTGATGAATGCCGCATCGAATACAGGAAGCATAAATACAGATGAGTTTGATATTGAATTTCAGAAAATTTGTGAGAAATATAATATTAATTTCATATTGCTTGATGCAAAGTCGAAGACGCTGAAAACTTATACTCACGATTATGATGTGCTGAGCAGGCAGCTTTTAAATAATCTTTTTGGGCGTAAAGCGACTCCCGATATACAGATACTTGAAAACGGGGACAATTATGAAATCAGAATTACAATGGAGGAAAAAACAAATACGGAATTTGTGGAAATGTGGGGAGTGCTGGATGACGGCAATTTGTTCCTGTTCAGAAGTCCGCTTGAGAGTATTAAGGACAGCGTAAAATTGGCAAACCGTTTTCTCGCCTATGTGGGTATCGGTTCGGCGGTTTTCAGTGCGCTTGTTATTTTATGGGTGTCAAAGAAAATTACAGAACCGATTATGGAACTTGCTCAAATATCGGAGCGTATGATACATCTTGATTTTGATGCCAAGTATACAGGTAAGAGCAGGACGGAAATTGCTCTTCTTGGTCAGAATATTAATGAATTATCCTGTACGCTTGAAAATACCATTTCGGAATTGAAAAGTGCAAATAATGAACTTCAAAGGGATATTGAAAAGAAAACGGAAATAGATGAGATGAGGAAAGAGTTTCTTTCAAATGTTTCTCATGAATTAAAAACCCCCATTGCATTGATTCAGGGATATGCGGAAGGACTGAAGGAAGGAATTTCGGATGATGAAGAAAGCAGAGATTTTTATTGTGAAGTGATAATGGATGAAGCCGCGAAAATGAATAATATGGTTAAAAAGCTGTTGACCTTAAATCAGTTGGAATTCGGCAGCAATACGGTAACCATGGAACGGTTTGATATAGTGGCCTTAATTAAAAATTATATACAGTCTGCGGATATTTTGTGCAGGCAGAATGATGTAAAATTAATTATGGACGAATATTCGCCGGTATATGTGTGGGCTGATGAATTTATGATAGAGGAAGTCTTCGGAAATTATTTCAGCAATGCCATGAATCATGTTGCAGGAGAGCGGGTAATTGATGTAAAATTAAAGGTAAAAGAAAATATCGTACGTGTATCTGTTTTTAATACCGGGCTGCCCATACCTGAAGAAAGTCTTGAACATATATGGGAGAAATTTTATAAAGTAGATAAAGCCAGAACAAGGCAATATGGCGGCAGCGGTATAGGGCTGTCAATTGTAAAAGCAATAATGGAATCTATGAACAGGAAATATGGTGCTGTAAACTACGATAATGGTGTGGAATTTTGGTTTGAATTAGAAACCGCGGGAGAACATAATGAATAATCTTAACGATGGAATAAAACCGGATATGGATGCATTTGCCAGGGCGCAGCAATTGCGCAAAGAAGCTGATGCGCTGGAAAAGAAAGAAAAAATGAAAATACGGATTTTGAAGCTGATAGAGATTTCAGAGGATCCGTATTACGACCAGTATCTGAACCAGATGCTGAAGGATTTGGAATCAGGAAAGGCAACGCCTGAGCAGGTGGGGAGAGAGGCCGACAGAACCTACAGGCTGTATCAGCAGAGAATGCAGTTAGCAGCTGCACAAAAAGCACAGCAGGAAGGCAGACAGGAAGGCCAGCAGGAAGCCCGGCAGAAAACTCCGGCGCCGGGGCCTGATGTGAATCAGATAACGGTGCAGAAGGAATTGAAGGTCCGGGATAATGGTGATGAAACGAGGGGCTCGGCACCGGGAGCTTCAGTGCAAACAGGTTCAGGAAAAAATATGGAATTTAAAGTCGGTGCAGGTATCTTTAGTACAGTGGGAGCTGTATTTGTGCTTGTGGCGTTTGTGATTTTCGGTTTTAATTTTCTTAATGGAGTATGGCAGGGAATTTGCCTGTATGCAGCGGCCCTTGCAGTTCTGTTGATTTCCGAATTGATTTTGAAGAGATTGAACAAAACCTTTTCATTGGTTATAACGGGAATCGGTATCAGCACTTTGTTTATTTCTACAGTAATTAATTATCTGGTTTTAAAAACAATAAATGGTGCAGCAGCGGCAATAATAACCTTTGTAATTGCATTTCTTTCCATTTTGCTCAGCAGGAAAAAGGATGCCGCATCGATTAGAATGATTAGTATTTTAGGCTGCTACATCAGTTTTCTTCCCATTAAAGGTTTTGAATCGGAACTCAGTTTTCTGATTATGGCTGGAATGCTTTTTATTATTAATCTGGTCAGTGTATTTCTGCCTAATCAGAAGAACAGGACAGCTGTCAGTACAGTGCATATAATTGCCCATACTGTTTTTACCGGTTTAATGACAGGAAGAATATTGACAGATGGCATGGGTGCAATGTATCCTGCCTGTTTCGTGATTGCATCCATCCTTTTATTGAATATTATCTATCTGCGCCAGAAACAGAACAATAAACTGGGATTTACAATTGCTTTTTCCATAGCAATAGGATTTTGCGTGGTATTTTTGATAAGTATATTTAATTTCGGCTATGAAATGGAAAGCGAAAAGCTGGTGCTGTTTTATAAGCTTCTGACAGAGGTGATGGCAATTGTATCAGCTATAGTAATCTTTATACTTTGGGAAAAGAATAAATACAGATGGATACAATACTATTTTGTAGCAGCCATTGTAGTATTGTTTAATGGATTCAGTGATTATAAATTGGAAGTTACAATCGGCATTCTGGTAATATATATTTTGACAAAGCTGCTTTCGGGCGTGAGAGAATTAACAGTGCTTGATTGTGTTCTTTCCGTAATAACAGCAATATGCGGTCTGTTTATGACAGGGCAATGGTATGTATGGCCTTTTGCGGTAATTATTATGCTTTCCGTAATCAGAATAAGGCGTATGGCGGTTTTTCATGAAATTGTAATTACTCTGTTTTTTATTTTGGGTATATTGCTTCAGTTTGACAATAATTGGACACTTCCTGGATGTATGGGAATGCTGCTTGCATGTTTCCTTGTTTTTAATCATCTGCCTAAGCTTAAAAGCCAAAAACAACTTCCATACAATATTGTGAATGTTGTTTTTGCAGGATGCTTTCAGCTGTGCACCCTGTTTTGTGAAGAATATGTAATTAATTCTGTTGCAATGTTAATAGGGGCGTTAAGTATTATTATTATGTTCAGCGCGAAGTATGGAATGGCAATCCGAAAGAAATACCTGGTATTGGCGGGTTATTTGGTTTTTATGATATTAACGGCAAATTTTCAAACGCCAATCATAGTCAGCATCCTTTTGATGGTAGTTGCGATAGGCTGTGTGGGCCTTGGATTCCGGGTTAAAGATAAGATATACCGCATCTGTGGTCTTGTGATGGCAATCTGCGTTTGCGTAAAGCTGATAGTATATGATTTCAGGGAATTAGAAGCATTGTCCAGGGCAGTTTTGTTCCTTGTTGTGGGAATCATTGCACTTGGTATATCTTTTTTGTATATTTATTTGGAGAGAAAAGAAGATAGAGAAGAAGTGAAGAGGGAAGAGGAAGCAGAAGCAGAAGTTCGGGATGGCGGAAATGAAGAAGCAGAAGCCCGGGATGCCGGAAATGAAGAAAGAGAAGCTTTGGATGGCGGAAATGAAGAAGCAGAAGCCCGGGATGGCGGAAATGAAGAAGCAGAAGCCCGGGATGCCGAAAATGAGAAAACAGAAGGAGCAGTGGAAAAAAAGACAGAAATATCCGGGGAAAATATTGAGGGAGGTATTACAGAAGAATGAAGAGAATAATGTATATTTGCTGTTGTCTGCTTATAGCATCTGTTTTTTTGACAGGCTGCAGCAATGCTATACCGGAAATGGATGAGGCTGCTGAAGAAATGGTAGTTGAATATGCTGTGAGCATTGTAAAAAAATATGACCAGAATTATACAGGGAAATTGAAAACACTGTCAGAACAGACAGAAGCGGAAGTATACGAAATTGATTCCCGGGAAGAAAATCCTCCTAAGGCAGTAGAAGAGAATACAGAAGCATCCGCCGGAAATTCATCATTGCAGCCGGATTCTAATGTAGTAGTTAATGACAATACACAAGTGCAGGCGTCCGAAGCAGCTTCGACAATTGAAGCTTTCCTGAATCTTAATACAGTTAGCTTTAACTACGAAGGATATGAAACTGCAGATTGCTATCCGGAACAGGAAACAGGAACTTATTTTGTAATGAATTCCACGGAAGGAAATGACTTACTTATTTTGAAATTCAGAGTGCAGAATCTGGTTCAGGAAGAAACTGTATTAGACATGATTAGTACCGGAGTGAGATTTAAAATTATTGTCAATGGAGAAACAAAGAATGCGCTCACTACTATGCTGTTAAATGATATTGCAGGCTATCAGGGAACGTTGGAAGCAGGGGGAAGTACAGAACTGGTAGCAGTTTGTGAAATACCGGAAAGCCAGACTGGTACAATAGAATCGTTGTCGATTATTGTTAAAAATGAAGATGCAACAGCTACAATTTCACTGAATTAAAATGATAAACAGTAGAAAATATATGTTTTGGTTTATGAAAAAGCCCATAGAATGGGATTTTTTATTAAAAATGAAAGTGTGTGAAAAATTTCAACAATTTTTCACAAAAAATGTTGACAACAATAAATAAGAGTGGTATAGTATGTTTCGTTGCAGGTGATACGGCAACAAAAATAAAAATAAAAAAGTCTTGACAGAGGAAGGCAGCCATGATATTATATCAGAGTTGCGTCCGGGAAAGACGGAACGGCTTCCGGAAGGACAGGAAGCGTGAACCTT
>CAZDPE010000123.1:0-6474 GCA_964507235.1 uncultured Lachnospiraceae bacterium | reverse complement strand
GATGCTGTTCCGGTTTAACGTGTAAAATATATCAAAAAAACGATAAACACTATATATTGTGATGTGAAAAACTAATAACACAATATCTGGGGAATCCAGTATTTATGCGCCTTGCAGAAATAAGCAAGGCGATTTTTTTTGCCCTGAAAAGCTTATTTTTACTTGATTAATCCTGTGAATTAAGGTAGAATATCCATAAAAGTGGTGGAAAGTGGATGAAAGTGGTTATATAGTGGTAGAAAGTGGTGAATATAACCTGAAGTTCATTTTCTGGTGGCAGACCACCAAACGACAGTACGCTTTGCGAACTGTCTTATCGGACGAACAACAGCACGCTTTGCGAAGCGTATAATGGTACAAAGAACGCTCGCATTATGGGCGGTTAAAAATGATGAAAGCAGGATGAGCGGACGGGTGAATGCATATGTTTATGGGTGAATACAACCATACAATAGATGCCAAAGGCAGACTCATCATTCCTTCCAAATTCCGTGAAGTATTGGGCGACGAATTTGTAGTAACAAAAGGAATGGATGGCTGCCTGTTCGTTTTTGATAATCCTGAGTGGCAGGTGTTTGCAGAAAAACTGCGTTCTCTGCCCATGATAGATAAAGAAGTACGGCAATTTACTCGTTTCTTCCTGGCGGGAGCCGCCAGTGTGGAGGTGGACAAGCAGGGAAGAATTTTACTTCCTGTGGTTTTGCGGGAATTTGCAGATATACAGAAGGATGCTGTTTTAATCGGCGTGGGAAGCAGAATTGAAATCTGGAGTAAGGAAAGATGGGAAGGAACTGTTACCTATCAGGATATGGACGAAATATCCAGGCATATGGTTGAACTCGGCATTGGAATTTAAGGAAGAGCTATGGATTTTAAACATACATCTGTTTTACTTTATGAAACAATAGAAGGACTTAATATTAAACCGGACGGAATTTATGTTGACGGAACTCTTGGCGGCGGCGGACATTCTTTTGAAATCGCTTCAAGGCTTTCAGAAAAAGGAAGGCTGATTGGTATTGATCAAGATGAAGCAGCGATAACGGCGGCCGGAGAGAGACTTAAGGAATTTGGTGATAAGGTAACAATAGTAAGAAGCAATTACAGAAATACGAAAAGTGTGCTTTCTTCCATGGAAATTCAAAAAATAGACGGTATGATGCTGGATCTTGGGGTTTCTTCCTATCAGCTGGATAACATGGAGAGAGGCTTTTCCTATAGATATGATACGGCTCTTGATATGAGAATGGATTTACGGCAGTCATTAACCGCAAAGGATATTGTAAACGATTATGATGAAATGGAATTGTTCAGAATAATCAGAGATTACGGAGAAGATAAATTTGCAAAAAATATTGCGAAGCATATTGTTAGGGCAAGGCAGGAAAGACCCATAGAAACAACAGGGGAACTGAACGAAATTATAAAAGCTGCAATTCCGGCAAGAATGAGGGCGGAAGGCGGACATCCTTCAAAGAGAACCTTTCAGGCCATCAGAATTGAATGCAACAGGGAACTGGAAGTTCTTCGGGAATCCTTAGAGGAGTTAATTGATCTGCTGAATCCCGGCGGAAGACTTTGCATTATCACCTTTCATTCCCTGGAAGACAGAATTGTAAAAACGGCTTTTAAAAAGGCAGAAAACCCGTGCATCTGTCCGCCGTCTTTTCCGGTTTGTGTCTGCGGAAAGATGAGTAAAGGAAAGGTGATTACGGGGAAACCCATTCTTCCGGGAAAAGAAGAAATGGAGGGAAATTCCCGCTCTAAAAGCGCAAAGCTCCGCATTTTTGAAAAATCATAAAAATCACCCGAATCAGCGGGTCTGCAAGGATGGAGATTATTAGCATGGCAACAGTAAATAGCAGAAAAAATGCATATACAGGTAATACCTACAGACAGAGAAGCCAGGCATATATTCAGGGAAATACGGCAAGGAAACTGCAGGTGGTTCCTTCTGAATATGAAAGAAGACCTGTGAAGAAAAATACCAGGGCGGCTCGCAAAAACAGAGAGCGGGCTTTATACATGAATGTAGGTTACGTAATGTTTTTAGTGGGAGCAATGATATTGGCGGGTTTTGTTCTGACAGGATATTTAAAGCTCCAGTCGGATATTACCAACAGCATTAAGCATATTGCACAGCTTGAGAGCGAACTGAATACAATGAAGCTGGATAATGATGAAAGATACAGCCGCCTTACCAGTGATGTGAATCTGGAAGAAGTAAGGCAGACTGCTATTCAGGAACTTGGTATGCAGTATGCTCAGGAAGGCCAGATTATCACTTTTAACGGTGAAGATAACGATTATGTAAGACAAACGGGAGAAATCCCTAATTAAGCAGGTGTTTCATGGAAAGAGGAAAGACATACAGTAAATTTACAATGAGGATGCAAAAGAAGCTGGTGGTACTGTTTTTATTGGTACTGCTGGCTTTTGCCGGATTATCCTATCAATTGTTTGCCATTACGAGAGATAATGGAGAGCGTTATAAAAAGCAGGTTTTGTCACAGCAGAGATATGACAGCACCACAATACCTTATAAAAGAGGTTCTATTTTGGATACTAACGGGAGCGTGCTTGCCGCCAGTGAGAAGGTATATAATGTAATATTGGATGCGGTAGCTGTTTCGGAAAAAGAGGACTATCTGGAGCCTACCTTAGAAGCTTTGAGAAGTCAGTTTGGAATTGATACTTCAAGCGTACGCTCTTATATTGCGGAAAATAAAGAGGTTTCAAGATATCATGTGCTGGCAAAACGACTGTCTTATGAGGAAATTTCGGGCTTTTTGGATTTACAGAACGCAGAAGGGTCTAATGTAAAAGGAATCTGGTTTGAAGAAGAATATAAACGGGTATATCCCGGCAATACGCTGGCATGTGATGTTATCGGTTTTACCACCAATGATAATGTAGGGCAGTATGGTCTGGAAGAATATTATAATGATATCCTCACAGGCACTCCCGGAAGAGAATACGGATATTTAAATGATGATTCCGATCTGGAAAGAAGAACTATCCCGGCAGAGGACGGCAACTCCATCTTTACTACCATTGACGCCAATATTCAGAGTATTGTGGAAAAATATCTGCTGAAATTTAATGAAGAATATAAGGATAACTACCATGTGGGCAACGGGGCTGAAAATGTAGGCTGTATCATTATGAAAGTGAATACGGGAGAAATTCTTGCTATGGCAAGCTATCCTAATTATGATCTGAACAATACCAGGGATATGTCGGCCGTTATCGGTATGCCGCTGTTAAATGAGGAAGGAAAGAAAACAGGAGAATATATTACGGAAGAAAATCTGGAAAGTATAGAAACAGAAGAACTTTTGTATTTGCATCTGGATGCCCTGTGGAAAAATTACTGTATTTCAGATACTTATGAGCCTGGATCGGTTGCCAAGCCTTTTACGGTGGCAGCTGGAATAGAGAGCGGCAGCATAACGGGAAATGAAAGCTTTTACTGTGACGGGTACCTGCATGTAGGGGATTATGATATTAAATGCCATAATACTTACGGTGATGGATGGTTAACAGTACAGGAAGGTGTGGAACGTTCCTGCAACGTGGTTATGATGTATGTAGGTCAGGCAATGGGAATTGAAAATTTTGCCAAATTCCAGCATATTTTCAATTTTGGTTTAAAAACTAATATTGATTTGCAGGGAGAATCAAGAACTGCCAGTCTTATATATACGGCCAATACCATGGGACCTACGGAAATGGCTACCAATACCTTTGGACAGAGCTTTAATGTTACCATGATTCAGATGATAACAGGTTTCTGTTCCCTGATTAATGGGGGATATTATTATGAGCCTCATATGGTAAGTAAAATCGTAAGCCCCTCAGGCGCCACTGTTCAGAATATTGAACCCAGAGTGTTAAAGCAGACAATTTCAGAAGAAACCTCCGAAATCATTAAGGAGTTCTGCAATACGGTTGTTACAGGAGAAAAAGGTACCGGTAAGACAGCAAGACCTGCAGGGTATATGATTGGCGGCAAGACGGGTACAGCGGAAACCCTGCCCCGAAAAAACGGGGAATATGTAGTTTCCTTTATGGGCTATGCGCCGGCAGATGATCCGGAAATTGCCATCTATGTGGTGGTGGACAGACCAAATGTCCGTTATCAGGATGACGCTAAATTCGCTACAAGGATTGTGCGCAGTATTTTGACAGAGGTACTGCCTTATATGGGCATTTTTATGACAGAGGAGCTTTCAGAAACGGAGATAGAGGAATTGGAAGCGCTTCAGATTGAAATTATGACGCCTCCCGAAACAGAGGAAACGGAAGATACGGAAGATGGAGAAGGGGAAAATCAAAACGGTGAGGAAAACGCTGAAGACGGCAGTGAAGAAAAGCCTGAAAAAGAGGAAATATGGAAAACCTTTGCCATTGACCCGGCAACAGGCTACGCTGTAGACCCTAATAACGGAAATCTTGTAGACCCTGTAACAGGTGCAGTCATTGGCTCCAGTTATGACGGAGGAGCTAATCCTGGTTCCGGCAGCAGTGAAGGCAATGATGAGAATAAGGAACCGGAGGAAACAGCATCGCCTTAAGAATACCAAAGAGAAACATTTGAATGGAATAACCTCATAGATTAGGTAATAAATTATAATAATACCTTTTCTATGAGGTTTCTATGATAAAGAACAAAACCTTTAACAGAAAAAAGATAGTGGCGGTTTTCTTTGTCTGTCTTTTGATTTTTCTTCTGCTGATGGGCAGGCTTTTGTATTTAATGGTTTTTAATGCTGATTATTATAGTGAAAAGGCAAAACAGCTTCATGAAAGGGAAAGAAGCATTAAAGCGGCAAGAGGAAGAATTATAGATGCCAATGGCACAGTGATTGCAGATAATAAGACAGTCTGTACGATTTCCGTTATTCACAGTCAGATAAAGGATGCAGATAAAATCGTAGAGGTTTTAAGCAGGGAACTGGAGCTTTCCGAGGAATATGTAAGAAAGCGGGTTGAAAAATATTCTTCCATTGAGAGAATTAAGAGCAATGTGGAGAAAGAAACGGGTGATGCCATAAGAGCATATAATCTGGATGGGGTTAAAGTGGATGAGGATTATAAAAGGTATTACCCTTATGACAGCCTGGCATCCAAGGTTCTTGGCTTTACAGGAGGGGATAACCAGGGAATTATCGGGCTTGAGGTTAAATATGAGGAATATTTAAAGGGGGAAGAAGGAACTATCCTTACAGTAACCGACGCAAGAGGAATAGAAATTGACGAAGCAGGGGAAGAAAGAGTAGAGCCTGTTCCGGGAAATGACCTGTATATCAGCCTTGACATGAACATTCAGAGCTATGCCACACAGCTGGCAAAGCAGGTAATGGAAACAAAGGAGGCGGAGAGGGTATCCATTCTTGTTATGAATCCGCAAAATGGTGAAATCATGGCAATGGTGGATGTTCCTGAGTTCGATTTAAATAATCCGTATGAGTTGCCCGATACTGTGGATACAACAGGGCTTAGCGAAGAAAAAAAGCAGGAGCTTTTGAACAGCATGTGGAGAAACGGTTGTATTAATGATACTTATGAGCCGGGTTCTACTTTTAAGATTATTACGGCAGCGGCGGGACTTGAAGGCGGTGTTGTTACTGTGAATGACCGTTTCAGCTGTCCCGGATACATCATGGTGGAGGATAGAAGAATCAGGTGTCACAAGACCACAGGCCATGGTTCGCAGAATTTTGTGGAAGCTACCATGAACAGCTGTAACCCTGTTTTCATTACGGTGGGGCTCAGGCTTGGCGTGGATAATTACTATAAGTATTTTACTCAGTTTGGACTGTTGAATAAGACAGGTGTGGATTTGCCCGGTGAAGCGGGAACAATTATGCATAAAAAGGAGGATATGAAAGCCGTTGAACTGGCGACAGTTTCCTTCGGACAGTCTTTTCAGATAACGCCAATCCAGCTTGCAGCGACAGTTTCGTCCATTATCAATGGGGGAACCAGAGTGACGCCCCACTTTGGTGTTATGACGGCTGACAGGGAAGGAAATCAAATGAAGAGATTTTCCTATCCTGTAACAAAAGGTATTGTATCTGAGGAAACTTCGGAAACAATACGTATGATTCTGGAGCAGGTAGTAGCTGAAGGAACAGGAAAAAACGGATATGTGGAAGGAGCCAGAGTAGGAGGTAAAACGGCAACAAGTCAGACACTTCCAAGAGGAAGCGGACGTTATATTGCGTCATTTTTAGGATTTGCACCGGCAGATAATCCCAGTGTGCTGGCGCTGGCCATTATACATAATCCTCAGGGAGTGTATTATGGAGGTCAGGTAGCGGCACCGGTGGTAAGGCAGCTTTTTGAAAATATTCTTCCTTATTTAGATACCAAAAACATATAATTCGATATATTTCCATATATTCCTATAAAATGCAGTAAAATCAAGGGGTTTCCGGCCATTCCAAGTCAAATATATTTCTTTATAAA
>CAZDPE010000122.1:0-6478 GCA_964507235.1 uncultured Lachnospiraceae bacterium | reverse complement strand
CAAGCTCTCACGGTCATATTGTACAATTGTTTCTGCATGGCTGAACTGTTACGAACATGCAGCTGTTGCTGTATAAAATGTTTGTAAATACATGATAAAAGCAGTATAATAAAGACGTATGGTGAATTTATACAAAAAGTAATGCTTATGATATAAAAAGTTATAGAAAAATAACAAAGGAGGGTATGGGATTTGAAACAGTTTTATGGAATGAGTCCAAAAGGAGATTTAAAAGAGGCTGTCAGGGGACTTGAAAATCCGAAATTAATTATCTTAATGTCAAACGGAAAACAATTTGAAACGCATGTTGAGGAATTGCATCAGATGTATCCTGAGGTACCCAGTATCGGCTGTATTGGTATGAGTTATGACACGAAAGTTGTGGAAGAGGGTGTGGGAATTACCGCTTTTACAGAAGGCGTGACAGCAGTGACAAATGTTCTTGAGCAGGTTTCTACTATGCCCGTAAAGTATATCAAGCGGCTTGAGCAGGATGTGCAGCAGATAAATGCTTCAGAAAAAGATACGGTATGTATTGATTTGTGTGCAGGCAATGATGCCTGTGTGCTGACCACCATTTACAGTGTTCTTGGTAAAAAGAATATTTCCCTTATGGGAGGAACCGGAGATGCGGGTAAAGTTTCTGTTAACGGAAAAGTATATGAAGATGCGGTTGCATATGCTCTCGTTAAAAATAATGGAGGTAAGGTAAAGGTTTATAAAGAAAATATGTACAGGCCATTATCTGATTACCGTCTGATTGCATCCAAGACTGACAGGAGTAAGTATTATATCGGTGAATTGAACGGAAAGCCGGCAAAGCAGGTGTATGAGGATATTTTACATATAAAAGAAAGTGATATTACCACGCAGACTTTTAAAAATCCCTTTGGAAAAATCAGTGGACAGGATGTGTGCATTATTTCAATTAAAGAAGTTATGGGGAACGGGCTTGCCTGCTTCAGGCAGGTAAATGATTCTGATGTTCTTACTCTGCTGGAACTCAGGGATTATAAGCAGATTGTGGAGGAAACCCTGCAGAATATTAAATCAGATTTTAATCATATTTCTGCTATTTTTTCAGTAAACTGCCTGTTCCGTTATCTGCTTTTTAGTCAGAATAATAATATGCAGGAATATTTAAAATCCATGAGTGCTCTCGGAAGCCACTGCGGCCTGATTGGTTATGGAGAGCATTATAATAATCAGTTTGTAAATCAGTCCATGACCTGTGTTGTATTTGAATAAACGAAAGATAAGGAGAACTCTATGTTTTTATTTGGCAAAAAAGAAGAAAAGAAAGCAGTAGTAAATCAGGCAGTACAGAAGAAAGATTATTATCCTATTGTTTATGTGTCGAACAGCCTTAAGGAGTATCAGCAGCAGCTTGTCACTAAAGAAGTGGATTCCCTTAAGGAGCTTCGGGAGGTTCAGCTTTCCTTTGATGCAGTTTTGGAGGGAAATAATGCTTTAAAGGATAAATTGAATTCTTTTAATAGTGTTTTTGAATCAGTGGGTCAGGCTTCAGGAAAATTTGCTGATGTGAAGAAGGAAATTAATGGTTCTGTGGAAGAGGCTCAGGGAAAAGTAAAAGGCCTTAGGACGAGTTCCGGGGAGGTTCAGGAACGTTTCGTTGAAATGCAGGGGATTTTTGCGGATTTCCAGGTAGCAGTGCAGAAAATTGCAGATTGCATGAATCAGATTATTTCTATTGCAAACCAGACGAATATGCTGGCGCTCAATGCATCTATTGAGGCAGCAAGGGCAGGAGAACAAGGAAAAGGGTTTGCAGTTGTTGCAGAAGAAGTAAAGAAGCTGGCAGATGAAATAAAAGGCCTGGTCAGCACAGTTGATATCAGTATCAAAGATGTGGAACAGGGAACAAATAAGCTGAATGCAAGTATTGCGGCCTCGCAGGAAGCTCTCGGGCAAAGCCTTGAAAGCGTGGATGCAGCGTATGAAACTTTTGATAAAATAGCAACTGCAGCAGGCGGGGCGGATACAGTGCAGCTGCAGATTACAAAAGCGGCGCAGGCAGCTGCGGCGGAACTTGCGGAGGTTGGCAGATCCTTTGACAGGATGGAAGACCAGTATCAAAATGTGCTTCATCATATAGATAGGGTAAGCGAACTGGGTACAACTAAGAGTACCATGTTTGAAAGCATGGATAACATGTTGTGCCAGATTGTCCCCATGATAGAGGAAATGGAATAAGACTGAGAAAAGGGAAGACATACTCGAATAAGAGGTATGTCTTCTGTTTTTCATGACAATAGAAAATTCGCGAAGCGCGCTTTCTATTGTTTATTTATCCAAATAACGGGCAATTCATTCATTTAAAATTGAATTTACATATTCAAAGGGAAGCTTCAACGTATCGGCAATTTCTTCAGGAATCTTGTTTTGACGTGAGAGCCTGAGAATTTTGCATTCAATTATTGCATTGTCGCGTTCGGCAACAGCATTGTCACGTTCAATTGTGACAGTGTCAGCCCGTCTTTTTTCGGTATTCACTTCCTCCTGAAGCTGTGCGACCATCAGCCGCTCCATATTTTTATCCATGATATACAGTTCCCTCGATAACATTTGAATCAACTCCTCCGGGCTTTTTACAAAATCAGCAATTTCCTGATAAATGGAAGTAAAAGAAGGGAAGGCTTCAATTAGTGAGCTGATGATATTCACATCGGTAGCGCTTAAAAAAGTAAGCCAGGCTTCCGATTTATTACTTTATTTAGTTATATTATGTACGATAGAACGAAAACTGTCAAGACATATGAAGATATCTTCGTGAAGTCCGGAGGAATTTTTGTAAATGCCCGTATCAAAAGAAGGAATACGTCTGTGTATGTATTTTCCGGGAACAGAGTGAAATTCTTTGGGCTGCATTCCATCAGGATAATGCAGTATACTTTATGCATATCATTAAAAGAAAATTCATTTCCCAGTTCTGCTTTCGCAGTAACATATTGCCGCATGATAATATCAGAAACATAACAGTCGGCAGAAGCGTGTAGCTCTTTCATGGTTAATGGAAGCTGCAAATAGTAGTTCCAGACTTCGGGATTACTTTTAAAAGAGGCTTCCACCGTTTCTTCGGAAAGAAAAGAGGGAAGGGGAACTTTAGAAACGGCAGCTTCCGCATTGGAAAAGATGTGTGTGTTCAGACATAGAGAATCTTCCTTAGAATAATAGATTTGACTTTTCAAGGAAAATAACTGGAAGTAATAAGAATTAAAGAAAATGACTTATCAGAAACCTTTGAAAATATTTAAAAATCAGATTATGGAAATAGTGTAACAAAGAAATGATATTCTGACAATCAGTTTATAAAAATTTTATATTATAAATAAATCGTCAATTTGACTTTATAAAAAGGAATCATTATAATATTATGATAATGATTTGTATACAGAAAATGGAAAGAAGGAATAGATATGACTAAAATTGATATTGTATCCGGATTTCTGGGTGCAGGAAAAACAACATTAATTAAAAAACTTTTAAAGGATGCGCTTGCAGATACAAAGGTAGTTCTGATTGAGAATGAGTTCGGAGAAATTGGAATTGACGGTGGATTTTTGAAGGAAGCCGGTATTGAGATAAAGGAAATGAATTCCGGATGCATCTGTTGCTCACTTGTTGGAGATTTCGGCACTTCTTTAAAGGAAGTAATGAAAACCTATACGCCGGAACGCATTTTAATCGAGCCTTCGGGAGTAGGCAAACTTTCTGATGTAATGAAAGCGGTGCAGAATGTTATTGATGAAAAAGAAGTTGTGTTGAACAGTGCGGTTGCCGTTGTGGATGCTTCTAAATGCAAAATGTATATTAAGAACTTCGGAGAGTTCTTTATCAATCAGATAGCACATGCAGGTACTATTATTTTGAGCCGTACCGGAAATATTTCCGAAGAAAAACTGAACACCTGTATAGCCCTGATTCGGGAGCATAATGCCAAAGCGACAATTATCACCACTCCATGGGATGAACTGGACGGAAAAGATATCCTTGATACGATTGAAGGAGCAAAGGATTTAGAAGCAGAATTGATGGCAGAAATTATGGCACATCATGACGAAGAGGAGCATGAGCATCACCACCATCATGACGGGGAAGAACATGAGCATCACCACCATCATGACGAAGAGGAGCATGAGCATCATCACGAACATGATGGGGAAGAGCATGAGCATCACCACCATCATGACGAAGAAGAACATGAGCATCATCATGATCACCATCATCATCATGCGGATGAAGTGTTTACTAGTTGGGGAATGGAAACTCCGGCAGCTTACAGCAAGGAAGAAATTGAAAAGATATTGGAAGCGCTTGGACAGGAAGAAACCTACGGAATTGTTCTTCGTGCCAAAGGAATGGTGCCTGCTGACAATGGCGGCTGGATTTACTTTGACTATGTTCCCGAAGAGAGCAATGTTCGTGATGGCAAGCCTGATGTAACCGGTAAGTTTTGTGTCATTGGTTCAAAGCTGAATGAAGAAGCGTTAAAGAAATTGTTTTATAAATAACATGTATGAATGAGAGAAAGAGGGATCGGAATGAAACCCGTATATGTGATCAATGGATTTTTGGAAAGCGGAAAAACCGAGTTCATCTGCTATACGCTGGATCAGCCTTATTTTCAGATAAGAGGGAAGACACTTTTAATTGTCTGTGAAGAAGGTGAAAATGAATATGATAAAAAGCTTCTTGAAAAGAGCAGAACTATCATGGAAGTAATTGAGGAAGAAGAGGAATTTAATACTTCCCGCCTGATTGAATTGGAGAAGAAGTATAAGCCGGAGAGAATTATTATTGAATATAACGGTATGTGGAATTTTAAGAATATGAAACTTCCCTGGCATTGGAATGTGGAGCAGCAGATTACCACAATAGATGCATCCACCTTTCCTATGTATTTTACTAACATGAAATCTTTGCTTGCAGAAATGATTCGGAAGTCTGAGATGATTATTTTTAACCGTTGTGATAATATAGAGGATTTAAGCGTATATAAGAGAAATGTAAAAGCAATTAATCCTAAGGCTGATATTATTTTTGAGGATTCACAGGGAGAAGTTAACCAGATTTTTGAAGATGATCTTCCTTATAATTTGAGCGACCCCATTATTGAGCTTGATAATGAGGGATATGGCATCTGGTATTTAGACTCCATGGAGAACCTGGACAGATATGTGGGAAAAACGATTCAATTTATAGGAATGGTATTAAAACCTGATGATTTTCCAAAAGGATTTTTTATACCCGGCAGAATGGCGATGACCTGCTGTGCAGAAGATATGGCGTTTTTGGGTTATGCATGTGAATATGATAAAGCGGCGGATTTGACAGAAAAGCAATGGGTAAAAGTGACCGCTAAAGTAGCAAAGGAATATTTTGCGGATTACAGAGGAGAAGGGCCTGTGCTGAAAGCAATCAGTGTGGAACAGACCAGACCTCCTAAAGAGGAAATTATAAGCTTTATGTAAGAAGGAGAATGACAGATGTTGCATTATACCGCCATTCAATGGTTATTTTTCTTTTATTTTTATTGTTTTTTCGGATGGATTTTTGAATCCACATTTGTGTCTGTCAAGAGTAAGCATTTTGTAAACAGAGGATTTATGCGGGGGCCGTTTCTGCCGATTTACGGAAGCGGCGCAATAATGATGCTGGTGGTTTCCATGCCTTTTCAGGATAATATTATCCTTACTTATATTGCAGGCTGTATTGGTGCAACTGCCCTGGAGCTTGTTACAGGTGTAGCTATGGAATCTCTTTTTAAAGTAAGATACTGGGATTATTCCAATCAGAAGTTTAATTATAAAGGGCATATTTGTCTTTCATCCACGGTTGCATGGGGATTTTTGACAATTTTGATGACAGAATTTCTTCATAAAAGTGTGGAAAAAATCGTGTTTGCCATACCGGGAAGCGTAGTGACTGTTTTAACAATTGTCTTGTCTGTCTATATTGTGGTGGATTTTACTTTATCCTTCAAGGCAGCAATGGATTTAAGGGATATTCTTATTGCTTTAGAGAAAGCCAGAGAAGAGATGGAACGTATTCAGAAGCGTCTGGATGTGCTGATTGCTGTGGCCAGTGATGAAAGAGAGTTAAGAAAGCAGGAGAGAGAAAACCGTACAGAAGAATTAATGGACGAGCTGGAAGAGAGATTCAGCCGCATTAAAGAGCGCCTGATAACTGAGCCTGGTGAATTTGTGGGTGATGTGCGCGATGAAATTATGGAGCTGCGCAGCAAATATCTGGTAGAGAAAGAACAAAGGCTTCAGTTTAGAAGGATTAAAGACTTTTATCAAAGAAACCTGATTAAAGGAAATCCGGGAATGCGTTCCAATCGTTTTAACGATGCTTTAGAGGAGTTGAAAAAAGCTGTTAATGAGCATAAGAAAAATTAATAAAAAAATAAAAAAGGTATTGACTTATTCATGCCCTAATGGTATCATAGCATTCG
>CAZDPE010000121.1:0-6548 GCA_964507235.1 uncultured Lachnospiraceae bacterium | reverse complement strand
AGATCTGATTGAAAATCCGGGGAAAGAAAGAACCGGGAACATTATGATTCAGGGAAAAGTGGTTCCGGGCGGAACAGTAAAAGGGCTTCCGCGGTAAGGAGCGATTTAGATAACCTGCTGGGTTCTGTTCAAGCAGTAGAAATGAACAGGAAATTTGAGAGGAGGGTAAATGAATAAATATATTTATATAACGAAAATAAAAATACAAACGATATTAACTTATCGGGCTGACATTATATTAACGATTTTGGGACAGTGTGTTACCATGTTTGCGGTCTGCTATTTTTGGCTGGTTGTATATGGGGATCAGGAAAGTGTCCTGAATGTGAGCGGGAAAAATATGCTGACGTATACAACGATATCCATTCTTATGGGGAACCTTTTTACAATGAATGTGCAGGAACGGGTTGTGGACAGTATCAGAACCGGAAATATTGCCCTGGACATGTTAAAGCCAATGAACATTTACATTTCCTATCTGGCCGAAGATTTGGGGGAGGCCGTAGCGGCCTTTTTTCAGAAGGTGCTGCCGCTGCTGGTAATCGGTTCCCTGATGTTTGGGATACCGAAAGCGGCTTCGGTTACCCATTTTCTGCTTTTTACAGTAAGCTTTATATTTGCCTATTTTATCAACTGGTTATTGGCAGCGTTGTTGGGACTGGCAGCATACAGGACAATCCAGATGGGGCCGATGATGGCGGTGAAGACGTACCTTATCAAGCTCCTGTCCGGAAGCATGATACCGATGTGGTTTTTTCCTGAAGGGCTGCGGAAGCTTCTGGAAATACTGCCGTTTGTAAATATCTATCAGGTGCCGCTGGCGATTTATATTGGTAAATATTCTGCTGCATCCGCCCTGCTTCCTATGTCGGTCCAGCTGTTCTGGAATTTTGTTTTACTGCTGCTGTTTGTTTTTCTGCAGAAAAAGATGGCAGACCAGATCATGGTTCAGGGAGGTTAGATGAGAGATGCCTATGTGTAAGGGAATAAAGTATTATCTATCTGTAGCGGGAGCATTTATGAAAATATCCGCACAGTCCGCCTTGGAATATCCCGTTAATCTGCTTGGGTGGGTTTTAGTGAATCCGATTCAGTTCATTTTAGGTTTTGCTACAATCAAGTTTGTGGTTGACCAGTTTGGAACCCTGGCCGGCTGGGGATATCAGGAATTGTCTTTTTTGTACGGGATGTCCGTATTAAGCCATGGCCTGGCCGTAATGTTTTTTATCCAGACATGGCGTATGGGAAAATATATTATCCGGGGGATGTTTGACCAATTTCTTCTGCGGCCGATGAATGTGCTTTTTCAGTTCCTGTTTATGGATTTTAATCTGATAGGAATATCGGATTTGATTCCGGGACTGATTGTTTTCGGTTATGGCTGTAATAAGGTGCATTTTCAATTCAGCTTTATCAATATATTGCTGCTGGCTGCTTCAGTAGCCGGCGGGGTATTCATCCGCGGGGCAGTCTGGATTTTGTGCGGTTCCCTGACATTCTGGACAAAGAGTACTTCGGGATTCATTGATTTTACCAAAGAACTGTTTGACCGCACAACGATGTATCCGATATCGATTTATCCAAGGACCGTGCAGTGGCTGTTTACGTTTCTCCTGCCGTTAGGCTGGATTACTTTTTATCCGGCAGGCGCGCTGCTGGAGAGGGAAGGAGCAGGCGTTCCCACCGGTATGGCGCTGGGTACCTTTTTTATTGGGATACTGATGCTGGGGATCAGCGGCATGGTATTCATGCTCGGAATGAATCAATATGAGAGTGCAGGAAGCTGATAAAAAGTCTGGGATTTTAATGAGGGGCAAAAAACATGTATGCAATTGAAGTAAATAACCTTGTGAAAGAGTATAAGGTAGTAAAAAAAGAAAAAGGCCTTTATGGGGCGGTGAAAAACCTGTTCCACCAGGAAGTAAAATCTGTCCGTGCAGTGGATGATATTTCATTTCAAATCGAAAAAGGCGATATTGTGGCATATATCGGCCCTAATGGAGCCGGAAAAAGTACGACGATAAAAATGATGTCAGGGATTATGAGGCCTACCAGCGGAGAAATAATGATTGAAGGAATATCGCCGCAGAAAAATCGAAAACAGGTGGCAGGCAATATCGGCGTAGTATTTGGACAGAGAAGCCAGCTGAACTGGGATTTACGTCTGGAGGAATCCTTTGAACTGTTAAAAAGGATCTACCAGATAGACCAGTCGGCATACAGGCGGAAAATAGAAATGATGGATGAAATACTGAACATCAGTGAATTTATGGATACGCCGGTCAGACAGCTGTCGCTGGGGCAGCGGATGAGGGGGGATCTGGTTGCGGCAATGCTGCATTCACCGGGGATATTATTTTTAGATGAACCCACAATTGGGCTGGATGTGGAAGCAAAGCATTCCATCCGCAGGTTTATCAAAGAGATCAACGAACAGAGCCGGACAACAATTATTTTAACGACACATGACCTTGGAGATGTCCAGGAGCTGTGCAGGCGGATTATCATTATTGACGGGGGAAGGATCATTGAAGATGGCGCGCTGGAAGAATTGATTGACAAGATTTCGCCGTACCGTTTCCTTTGTGTGGATTATACCCATCCTTTTCAAGCCGTAGGGCATGAAAAGGCAGAGATCGTATCGGAAAGTGAAATGAGGACGGTATACAAATTTAAAAAAGCAGAGATTACAACGGTACAGCTGATACAGGACATTGCACAAAAATCGCCGGTTAAGGAAGTAAGCATTAAGGAAAGTGACATTGATGATGTAATACGGACAGTGTATCAGAAACATAAATTATAGAGTAAATTTTGCAATAGATTTGTGTATGGGTAAGCAGTCAATTATAAATATGAAGAGGGAGAAGTCGTGAAAAAAGAAAAAACGCAAAAGAATCAGATAATTCGCAACAACCTTTATGCGATAAAGCTTTCCTGGGGTATCAGCAGAGGCCGTGTTGTTCATGCGGCATTGATGAAGGTTTTTTATTACTTCAGCTGGGTATTCTCCAGTGCTTTTTTTCTGCGGTATATTGTGGATGCTTTGGATAAAGGAAAGGATCCGGGCGTCATTTTCAGCTTTATAGTTATTTGCGGCATTCTGTTTTCGTGTATCAGTCTGTACAGTAATTATACGGAGAATGTAACCTTTCCTTTGGAGAATACCAGGCTGTATGGGGGCATTTACCGGACACTTTACGCCAAGGCAAAAAATGTAGAGCTGCGCTGTTATGAAGATTCGGACTTTTATAACCGTTATACTATGGCCATTGATGATGCGGGAGAAAAAGTAACTGCTGTTATTGACAGTATATGGGGAATTGTCACAGGAATTTTTGCTGTTGTTATGGTATTTTATTCCATGTTTACTGTTGCGCCTCTTTCTATTTTGTTTATTGTTTCCCCTTTAGTGGGGAATTTTTTGTTTGGAAATATTAAGAACAGACTTGAATTCAGACGTTATCAGGAAAGTGCACCTAATGACAAGGTAATGAATTATGTAAACCGTGTCATGTATTTACCGGATTATGCAAAGGAAATCAGAATGTCGAAGGTTTTCAATCTGTTAAGGAACCAGTATGATGAAGCAACAGACAGTAATGTGAAGGTTGCAGAGAAATATGCCTTTCGCATGGCAGGCATGAACTTGTTAAGGCTGGTTTTTACATTTACAGTCATATTTGAAGGAGTGCTTTTGTTTGCCGTATATGAGAATATTGTGAAGGGAACGGTATCACTGGCAGAGCTGACAGTAATGACCAGTCTTATGGTATCGGCGACCTGGATATTAATCGGCTTGTTTGAAAATGTCATGAATACTATTAAAAACGGCTTATTTATCAGCAATTTAAGAAATTTTCTGGAATATGAGGAGAAGATACCTGAAGACCAGGGCGGGATACTGCCGTCTGAAACGTTTAGGAGCATTGAATTTGACCATGTATCTTTTTCCTATCAGCAGGAAGAAACCATTAAGGATTTATCCTTTACGGTCCGGAAGGGAGAAACCGTGGCGCTGGTAGGGCACAATGGAGCAGGCAAGTCCACCATAGTAAAGCTTCTGCTCCGTTTGTATGACCCCACGGAAGGAGTTATCCGGCTAAACGGCACGGATATCAGGCAATATGACCTGCGGGCATACAGGAAGCTGTTTGCCACTGCCTTTCAGGATTACCGTATTTTCGGTATGACAGTTAAGGATAATGTTCTTATGGGCACACATCCTGAAAGAGAAGACGAACTGGTTAAGGAGGCGCTTGAAAAAGCAGGAGTATATGAAAGAATTCTGGCATTGCCGGAAGGCATCCATACCATGATGACAAAGGAGTTTGACGATAAGGGAGCTGTACTTTCAGGCGGAGAAAGCCAGAAGGTTGCCGTGGCAAGGGCTTTTGTAAAAGAGTCGCCTGTCAGGATTTTTGATGAGCCTTCCAGCGCCCTTGACCCTATAGCGGAATATGAATTATTTAACAGCATTATGAAGGACGGAAAAGATCGCACCATGATATTCATTTCCCACCGTCTTTCCTCCGTTAAGAATTCCGACAGAGTATTTATGCTTGAAAAGGGGAGGATTATAGAGGAGGGCACCCACAGTGAGCTGATGAAAAAGGACGGAAGCTATGCGGAAATGTATAAGAAACAGGCAATGAATTATCTGGCAGTGGATACAGTGGAAGGGGTGACATTATGAATAAAAAGGACGATACGATTAGTACAAAGCAGACTGTGAAGCGGGTCTTTGAAAATAATCTGTTCCTGCTAAAGCTTTGTTTCAGCGCTTCACCTCTTTACATAATAACCATGACACTGGATGCGGCAAGAAACCAGATATCCATTTTCTTTGAGCATACCTATGGAATCGGATATGTGCTTGAGGCTGCCGAATTTCATTATCCTTTCAGGCAGGTGGCGGCTTTTCTTCTGATTCTGACAGGCTGCATTACGCTGGGCATGTTATTTTCTGTTATTGTAACTGATTACTGGGCAGCAAGGGAGCTTCCCAAAGTACGGCGCAGGGTTAAGATGGCGCTTTATGAAAAGGCAAAGGAGCTGGATCTTAAATGCTATGATGACCCGGCTTATTATAATGAGCTTGTGCTTGCCATATCAGAAGCAGACAAACAGATTGACAGATGCGTTACGCTTCTGCAGAATACTGCATCAGGAATTGCTGTGTTTGTTTCTACCGGAATTTATTTTTTCAGCAAAGATAAGTTATCCATTGTGTTTGCGGCAGTATCCTTTTGCCTTTCCTTTTTCTTTAATCAGCTGTATAACAGGCTGTCCTATGAGGTGCGGATGAAACGAAATCCTTTTGAACGGAAACGGGAGTATGTGAAAAGGGTTTTTTACTTAAGCGATTATGCAAAGGAGCTTAGGCTGAATCCTCAGGTTTCGGACATTCTGCTTGCTGATTTTGAAGAAGCTAATGATGAGATTTATAAGGCGGAAAAGAGCTATGCGAACCGCAGATTTGCATTAAGCTTTCTGCGCCGTTATGTAAGCAATGATTTTTTCTCTGATGTTCTTTATATTTCCTATCTCGTTTTTAAGGCAGCGGTAATCCATACGGTTTCTTACAGCAGTGTGGCAATTTTATATAATTCTTTCGGCAGGATGAAGCGGAGCATGAGTCTTTTTACGGATGTTTATCCCTATGCCAGCGAAACCAGTCTGTATGTTCAGAAGATTCGTAATTTCCTTGATTATGAGCCGGAAATTCAAAGCCGAAAAGGTCTTCTGCCGGCAAACCGGGCAAAAGCCCTTGAGCTGAAGCATGTATCTTTTGCTTATAATAAAACAGACGGCAATATTATTCATAATGTTTCTCTTTCTATTATGCCGGGAGAAAAAATAGCGCTGGTAGGTTATAACGGAGCGGGAAAAACCACTTTAATTAAACTTATCATAAGACTTTATGATGCAACGGAAGGGGAAATCCTTGCGGATGGAATTGATATTCGGGATTATGATGTGGAGAAATATCGTCATTCCATTGGAACAGTATTCCAGGATTTTAAGATTTTTGCGGGAACAGTAACGGAAAATGTCCTGCTTGATCTTGATAATGGAGAGGAAAAGGAGAAGGTAAGGAATGCCCTTTGCCGCAGCGGACTGGCGGAAAGGATAAAAGGACTTTTTTATGGACTGGATACCCAGCTGACTACGGAATTTGCAAAAGAAGGTGTTAACCTTTCCGGCGGCGAAAGCCAGAAGCTGGCAATCGGAAGGGTATTTTACAAAGATGCGGGGTTGATTATTCTGGACGAACCCTCCAGCGCCCTTGATCCTATAGCGGAATATCAGCTGAATCATGCCATGTTTGAGGCTGCGGAAAATAAAACGGTTATTTTTATTTCACACCGTTTATCAACTACCCGGCTGGCGGACCGTATTGTCCTTTTGAAGGATGGCAGGATAGCAGAACAGGGAACTCATGAGGAATTGCTTTTATTGAATGGGCGGTATGCGCAGATGTGGCGGGCACAGGCAGGACAATATATAGAGGTGTAATCTGCATTTGGAAACATAAAAAGTTATGT
>CAZDPE010000120.1:0-6657 GCA_964507235.1 uncultured Lachnospiraceae bacterium | reverse complement strand
AAGCAGGACCTGCAGCCATGTTATCAGGATGAAGTGTACGTCCTGTACCGCCGCCTGAAGCAACTGAGAAATACTTCTTTCCGGCTTCAGTTCTTTCTTTCTTATATGTACCTGCAACAGGATGCTGGAATCTTGTAGGGTTAGTAGAGTTACCTGTAATGGAAACATCTACATTTTCTTTCCACATAATTGCAACGCCTTCAGGAACAGAGTTTGCTCCATAGCAGTTAACCTTGGAACGAAGTCCGTCGGAATAAGATTTGCGGTATACTTCCTTAACTGTATTAGTATAGGGATCATACTCTGTTTCAACAAATGTAAATCCGTTAATTCTGGAAATAATCTTAGCAGCATCTTTTCCAAGACCATTTAAGATAACGCGAAGCGGTTTCTGACGAACCTTGTTTGCTTTCTCAGCAATACCGATAGCTCCTTCAGCTGCTGCAAAGGATTCATGTCCTGCAAGGAATGCAAAGCAGTCTGTATCTTCTTCCAGAAGCATCTTACCAAGATTACCATGTCCAAGTCCAACTTTACGTGTATCAGCTACAGAACCGGGAATACAGAAGGACTGAAGTCCTTCACCGATTGCTGCTGCGGCTTCAGAAGCCTTTCTGCAGTTTTTCTTAATTGCAATTGCTGCACCCACAGTATATGCCCAACAAGCATTTTCAAAACAAATGGGCTGAATTTTCTTAACCTGATCATATACGTTAAGCCCAGCATCCTTTGTAATTTTCTCAGCCTCTTCAATAGAAGAAATGCCGTAAGAGTTTAAAACAGAAGTGATTTTATCAATTCTTCTTTCATATGATTCAAATAATGCCATTTTATCATTCCTCCTATTATTCTTTTCTTGGGTCGATGATTCTAACAGCATCATCTACACGGCCGTACTGTCCGCATGCCTTCTCATATGCAGTTGCAGGATCATCACCCTTCTTCATGAAGTCTGTCATCTTACCAAAGTTAATGAACTTGTAACCGATAATCTCATCATCAGCATCAAGTGCAATACCTGTTACATAACCTTCAGCCATTTCCAGATAACGGGGACCTTTCTTTAAAGTACCGTACATAGTACCAACCTGGCTTCTAAGTCCTTTGCCAAGATCCTCAAGACCGGCACCGATAGCGAGTCCGTCTTCTGAAAATGCGCTCTGGGAACGTCCGTATACAATCTGTAAGAATAATTCTCTCATAGCTGTATTGATAGCATCACATACAAGGTCAGTATTTAATGCTTCCATAACAGTTAAACCGGGGAGGATTTCTGCCGCCATAGCTGCGGAATGTGTCATACCTGAACATCCGATGGTTTCAACCAGTGCTTCCTGTATAATACCATCTTTAACATTCAGAGATAACTTGCAGGCGCCCTGCTGAGGTGCACACCAGCCTACACCATGCGTAAAACCTGAAATGTCTTCTACTTTTTTAGCCTGTACCCATTTTGCTTCTTCTGGAATAGGCGCACAGCCATGATGAACACCCTGTGCTACTGTACACATTTCTTCAACTTCTTTTGAATAAATCATGTGAAAACTCCTTTCAATATGTAGATATTATTTATTAACAAAATAAATTTTGTTAACTTTACTGATACATACATACGATAGAAAACACAGCACTCTCTACCGCACTATATTTTCTCATAACTCCGGTAAAAAATCCAGTATTTTTGACAAAAAATTAATGCTTTTTGGCGATTTCTCCCTGTTTCTTATAAATGCTGCCCTCGGGAATACAGCCGCGGACCATGGAAGTAGGATAAACATTGGAATTCCTGCCGATTACTGTGCCGGGATTTAATACGCTGTTGCAGCCCACTTCCACATGATCTCCAAGCATTGCTCCAAATTTTTTTAGTCCGGTTTCCACTTTTTCTTCACCGTTTTTAACCACTACCAGCGTCTTGTCACTTTTTACGTTGGAAGTAATGGAACCTGCTCCCATATGAGCCTTAAAGCCAAGAATGCTGTCACCCACATAATTATAATGAGGCACCTGCACTTTATTAAAAAGAATTACATTTTTAAGTTCAGTGGAATTTCCTACCACGGCTCCTTTTCCCACCACGGCGTTTCCCCTGATAAATGCACAGTGGCGGACTTCAGCTTCTTCATCAATAATAGCCGGACCGTTAATACAGGCAGTAGGCGCTATCTTTGCAGAATTTGCCACCCACACATGTTCTTTCACCTCTGTAAATTTATCCCTGGGGAGCTTCTTACCAAGTTCAAGAATAAAATTACTGATTTTCGGCAAAAGCTCCCAGGGAAATTCTGCCTGTGTCATCAGCTCCGATGCAATTGTTTCATCCAGATTATAAAGATTACTGATTTTATACTGTTCCATTTTTTCTCCTTACTTTTTATAATTTCTGGCAGCTTCATTAAACTGCCTGTTTAAAACAGACTGATTGCTTAACTGCTTAACTATATTGGTTCTTCGTGATACAAAGTCATCCAGTTTTCTCATATATTCTTCTTCTGTTATAGTCCCTTCCGCCACCATAGTCAAACCTTTTTCCCAGCTGGCAGTAAGAGCAGGGTCAAGAAGCGGCCTGATAGAGTTATTAACTACCTCATAAATCATCTCACCCATTAAGGTCGGCGTAATAATCTGGTTTTTTTTATTCAGTGCCAGATACTTAATGTTTATCAGCTTTTTTAAAATCTCTGCACGGGTAGCGCTGGTTCCGATTCCGCTGCCTTTAATCTGGGCGCGCAGTTCTTCATCCTCAATGAACTGCCCTGCATTTTCCATGGTAAGAATCATGGTTCCCGAATTATAACGTTTGGGCGGCGTGGTTTCTCCCTCCTTCACCAAAAGCTCTCCAAGTGGAAACGCCGCTCCTTTTTTCAGGGTGCCAAGTACCTCCATAAAATTTTTATCCACGCCGGTTTCTTCCGTTTCCTGTGCATCTTTGTCAGCTACATCACGGTTTTCCGAAATTTCCCCGGCATCTTCCTTTCCTTCTGCTTCCCCACTGTCATTTTTCTTTTTGGAAAAAGAACAGCTGCTCACTTTAAGATATCCCTCTTCCTCCAGCACCTTAAAATTCGCAAAGAAATGTTCTCCTTTTACCGCCAGCCCAAGGCTCACCTTACGGTAAACAGCAGGCGGATAAAAGATACTCAGAAAACGCCTGGCAATAATTTCATATACTTTCGCCGACGTTGGGTTCAGAGAATTCAAATTTCCCAATCCCTGTCCTGTCGGTATAATGGCATAGTGATCCGTAATCTGTTTATCATTTACATATCGTGTTTTGGCAATGCTTTTATAACTTCCGGCATCCAACACATGTGCTGCCGCTTCCCTTACAGTTTCATAATTAGCGAGGCCTTTAATATTCTTATAAATTTCCTTAGCCACCGCCGTAGAAAGCACTCTGGCATCAGTTCTCGGATAAGTGGTCATCTTCTTTTCATAAAGCTCCTGTGCTATTCGCAAAGTTTCATCCGGACTTATCTTAAAGTATTTGGAGCAGTCATTCTGAAGTTCCGCCAGATTATATAAAAGGGGCGGATTCTTGGTTTCTTTTTTCTTTTCTATGGATTCAATAACCGCAGGTTCTTCCGGCGCTTCTTTCAGAAAATCAATCAGTGCCTGCGCGCTTTCTTTTTCCTTAAAACCGTTTTCTTTATAAAGAAGAGGGGAATTATAATATCTGCTGTTTTCTACCGCTTTCCATTCACAGTCAAAATTTCTTCCGCTGATTTGTTCCCGCATAAGGACACGATAAAAAGGAGTTTTAACAAACTCCCTGATTTCTCTTTCCCTATTCACAACCATTCCCAACACACAGGTCATAACACGTCCTACAGATATGACTGCTTTATCCGCCTTTAAATAGGATTTAACGCTGTTTCCGTATTTTAAAGTAAGCACTCTGGAAAAATTAATCCCCATCAGATAATCTTCCTTGGCACGCAGATAAGCGGCAGCGCAAAGATTATCATATTCCGATAAATCCTTAGCTTCCCTGATGCCCCGTTTTATTTCTTCTTCTGTCTGGGAATCTATCCATACTCTTTTTCTTATTTTGTTTTTTACTCCTGCCTGCTTCTCAACAAGACGGTAAATATATTCTCCCTCACGCCCAGAGTCCGTGCAGACATATATGGTTTCCACATCATCCCTGTTCAGCAGACCGCTTACAATCTGAAATTGCTTTCTTACGTTCTCAATCACTTCATACTTAAATTCTTTCGGAATGAAAGGTATTGTATCAAGGGACCATCTTTTATATTTTTCATCATAGGCTTCCGGATAGCTCATTGTCACAAGATGACCCACACACCAGGTTACAATCGCTTCTTTCGATTCAATATATCCTTCCCTGCTGCTCATATTCAATTGCAGTACCCTGGCAAATTCTCTTGCAACGCTGGGTTTTTCCGCTATAAATAAACTTTTTCCCATTACATCTCTTCCATAGTTATTAATTTCAGATTTTGCTTTACCCTGGCTTCCAGGCTCAGCTTTTCATCAAAACGGCCTATAGAGAACAAATATACATAATCAGCCTTCAGCTTCGCTTTTTCAGCACAGAATAAAAGCCATTCATAATCGTCATATTTCATTACGGGTTTTTCAAAATTACAAAGCCCGATAACAGTTTCACCGTTTCCGCTTTTCGCAATTACATCAATATTACCGAATTTTCCAACCCACTCTCCAAATTTCTCAGCATAAAAAGGCAGTTTCCCCGATTTATTCCACCTCTGCATACACTGCATACAAACAACCTTATAATAATCCGATACATAAGCCTTCAGATATGGTTCAATATAGATTTCATAAAAATCCAGAGATGACATACTCTCAAGGCTGCTCAAATTAGGATACATAAAAGCAAAATAAAAATGTACAAAGTGATTTTTGATTCTGTATATTCCTTTCTGCGTATTGGCTTTGCCTTCTGTATCATAAGAAAATACCTTTTCAACCAGCTCAAGCTCCATGAGGTTTTTCAGATAAACACTGATTTTAGCTCTCGAAAATCCCGTATGCAGATATAAATCATTTAATTTATGATTCCCTGCTGCAAGAGAAGCAAGAATTGTATTATAAACACTCGTTTCACGAAGCTCCTCTTCTACAATACGCTGTCCTTCCTGAAACAGATACTTATTTCTGTCCAGAATATTGGCACAGATATTTTCTTTAACATCCGCATTATCATTAAAATGCATCCATAATCCCGGCGCTCCGCCAAGAAGCGCATACACGGCAACGGCATTTTCATAATTAAAATTCGGAAAGTATTCCATTAATGCTTCAAAGTCCAGTTCTTTAACCTTCAAAAGACCTGAAAGCTCATAAGCAGCAGCACCTATTTTGGTAATCATACTGTTTTCAATCCAGCCAACTGAAGAACTTGCAAGAACCACATAAATATCAGTATTTCTAAGTTCTTCATGCATGAAAGCAGCCAGCTCACGAATAAAGCTGTCGCCGGCCTTTATAATATGCTGAAACTCATCAATAATAATTACCTTTTTCCCCCGGCATTCTTTCACAATCATTCTGAAAATATCAGTAAAAGAAGGATACTTTTCCAAACTGCTTCCGGCACGTTCAAGTTCTTTTCCCCACTGATATTGCTGTTCTCTTTCTGATGCGGAACGCGCCATGTAATAATAAAATGGTTTATCCTTCACAAACTGTTTCAACAAGGTAGTTTTCCCTACATTTTTTTCTCCGTAAACAACCATAATCTGGCTGCCCTGGCGATTATAATATGTATTCAAATACTTAAGTTCAACAGTACGTTCCAAAACCATTTTCCCTCTGCACTCTTTCCCATAACATATTCTAAGATACTTTTTCCAATAATGTTTCAAATTATTTTTTTGTAATATATCCCTGGGCTTTTAATAATTCTGCGCAAAGCACTGCACCGCCTGCTGCACCTCTGACAGTATTATGGGAAAGTCCCACAAATTTCCAGTCATATACACTGTCTTCACGAATACGGCCTACGCTGATACCCATGCCATTTTCAAAATCCACGTCCAGCTTAACCTGCGGCCTGTTATCATCTTCCAAATACTGAATAAACTGCCTGGGAGCGCTGGGCAGCTCAAGCTCCTGGGGAAGTCCCTTAAAAGATGTCAGTTTTTCAATCAACTGTTTTTTGGTAGGATTCTTTTTAAATTTAACAAATACGGCTGCTGTATGACCATTTAATACAGGAACACGGATACACTGGCAGGTAATCACAGGAGAAGCTGCAGGAACAATTACGCCATCCTTGATTTCTCCCCAGATTCTCAAAGGCTCCTTTTCGCTTTTTTCTTCTTCTCCGCCGATATAGGGAATAATATTTTCAACCATCTCGGGCCAGTCCTTAAAAGTCTTTCCGGCGCCGGAAATTGCCTGATAAGTAGTAGCCACTACCTCATACGGTTCAAATTCTTTCCATGCAGTAAGCACAGGCGCATAACTCTGGATGGAACAATTGGGCTTTACTGCCACAAAACCTCTGGTTGTACCAAGTCTTTTCTTCTGAAATTCAATTACTTCAAAATGCTCAGGATTGATTTCCGGAACTACCATGGGCACATCCGGCGTCCAGCGGTGAGCTGAATTATTAGAAACTACCGGCGTTTCTGTCTTGGCATAATCTTCTTCTATTTTCTTAAT
>CAZDPE010000119.1:0-6676 GCA_964507235.1 uncultured Lachnospiraceae bacterium | reverse complement strand
GGGATGCACAGTTCCAACATATTAATGCGACGGCGGCATCCTACATGGAAGCCGGCTTTCCGGTCATTTCTATCGACTGCAAGAAAAAAGAAAACATCGGCAACTTTAAGAATAATGGCGCTGAATACTGCCCCAAAGGAGAACCGGTAAAGGTTCTTGACCATGACTTTCCTTTGCCAGGACTGGGGAAGGCAGTACCCTATGGCATTTATGACCTTGCACAGAACGAGGGGTATGTCAATGTAGGCGTCAGCTCCGATACTGCTGTATTTGCAGTAAACTCAATAAGATCCTGGTGGTACAGCATGGGGATACTGCGCTATCCGGATGCCGGGGCGCTGTATATCACAGCAGACGGCGGTGGGAGCAACGGCAGCAGATGTCGCCTTTGGAAGACAAGCCTCCAGTCATTAGCGGATGAACTCAACATACCAATCGAAGTATCGCATTTTCCGCCGGGGACATCCAAGTGGAACAAGATTGAGCACAGAATGTTCAGCCAAATAAGCAAAAACTGGAGGGGCAGGCCGCTTGAAACACTCGAAATTGTAATCAGCCTAATAGCGTCCACCACGACACGGGAAGGGCTGCATATAAAATGCGGTTTTGACGCACACGAATATAAAACAGGAATTAAGGTTTCTGATGAGGAACTGGCAGGGGTAAATATTGTCCCCAACGACTTTTGCGGGTCATGGAACTATACCATTTACCCGAACACCAAACGCACAAGTTAATTCCCGACAGTTCCTTACTGTTTCGCGAGTTGGAATTTCCTCTGAAGGATATTAAGGCAATCATCAATAGTCCTGATTTTGACAGGGGCAAGGCTTTAGAACAGCAGATAGAGCTGCTGAAGCTGAAGAAGGAACACATTGAGAATCTGATGAACTTTGCGCTTGGAATAAAATTGTTAGGAGTGAAGCATATGGATTTCAAGGCATTTGACAGAAGTAAATTGGATGAGTATTCCAGACAGGCGAAAGCGTTATATGGGAGTACGCCGGAATATAAAGAGATGCAGGAGAAAACGAAGAATCGTACAAAAGAGGAGGATGCCCTTCTGGCTGACCGGTTCATGCTGCTCTTCAAGGAAGCTGGCGATATAAGGAATACCGATCCGGCATCGCCGGAAGCACAGGATATTGTGAAAGGGATACAGGGTTTCATCACAGAAAATCTGTATACCTGCTCTAATCGGGTCCTGAGAGGATTGGGTAAGATGTATTCAGGCGGAGGTGACTTTACCAAAAATATTGATGAATATGGAGGTGAAGGGACGGCAGAGTTCCTTGATAGAGCGATTCAGGTTTACTGTAAGTAAAGCTCAGCCCCGCAGAATCTTTGCGGAATGGTTTCCTGCAAGCAGCTACGAGATTGCGGAGGGCTATCATATTGAGTATTACAGTGATCCGGCAAATTATGAAATGGGAATGCAGGATCCGGAATATTATGCAGAAGTGTGGATTCCAGTAAAAGAAAAATGATAGTGAATAAATGCTTTTCTTTGGAGAGTCGGGAAACCGGCTCTCTTTTGATGTAAATATTATTGGACGGGACGGATCACGACAAAGGAGCCTGCGGTACATTGATTTCTCTGCTGGCCGTTATTTTATTGTTTTCAGAAAAAGCATGAAATGCTATAATAAACAGGACATACAGTTTTCGTGGTTGGTTTGCTATGACATAAAAGGGTTCTATGCAAGGCGGGCATTCCAATCAGGACGGCACAGGGCACCGGCGGTATCAGCATTATGGATAATACCGCATGGACAGGACGATCCTGACATCGAAAGATATGCAGATGTTCCTTGCCGGACTGCGATGTTTAGATAATGTGAGAGACAGGCGAGAAGGGGTGCTCCGGAGAAACTAAAGACGGTGATCCGGCATCCGATCAAATGTGCAGAGAGGTGATGTCTTATGCATTTTGTAGATGCAAAGGGTATCCTGACCGGGAAGAACGGTTCCTGTGGGATGAATATCTATCGTGGCTGTGCGCATGGGTGTATCTATTGTGACAGCAGAAGCAGATGCTATCAGTTTACGCATCCGTTTGAAGATATTGAGGTAAAACGGAATGCGCCGGTGCTTTTGGAAAAGGCGCTTAAGTCGAAGCGTAAGAAATGCATGATAGGAACCGGAGCTATGTCTGATCCCTATATGCACTGCGAAGAGGATCTGCGGCTCACAAGAAAGTGCCTTGAAATTATTCGTGATAACGGATTCGGGGCTGCTGTTCAGACAAAATCTGACCGGATACTGCAGGATTTGGAACTGCTTAAGGAAATCAATCGTCAATCGAAAGCGGTGGTGCAGATGACGCTTACCACTTTTGACGATGAGTTGTGCCGTATCATAGAACCGAATGTCTGTAATACCAGGCGGCGTATAGAGGTGCTTGAGGTTATGCGGCAGGAAGGTATTCCAACTGTTGTCTGGCTGACTCCGATCCTGCCGTTTATTAATGATACGGAAGAAAATATCAGGGCAATCCTTGATGCCTGTGTAAGAGTCAAGGTCAAAGGCATTATGCTCTTTGATATGGGGCTCACGCTCCGTGAAGGCGACAGAGAATACTATTATGCGGCGTTGGATAAATATTTTCCGGGAATGAAGGAACGGTATATCAACCGATACGGAAATGCTTATGAACTTCCGAGTCCAAACCGGCATAAATTGATGGAGATTTTCAGCCAGGTTTGTATTGAGAATGATATCCTATACCGTCCGGAGGATTGCTTTGCCTATTTGCATGACTTTCCGGAGCAGTATAAGCAGATGAGCATTTTTGAAGAATACTACAAATGTATATTCCCAAATTTGGGTGGGAGTGATAAGTAAGAATTTGCGGAGGTATAAAGCGTGAAAAGAAAGTATAACGCATTGCCGGAATCTATGAGCAATATGGAAATGTAGGGATTTCATCGGATGGAATTTGTTGTGCAAATTCCATCTCCGCTTTGCATTATTACCTCATACAAAAGCAATGGACTGTCGAATGCCTATATGCAGTCTTGGACAACATTCACAGGCAATAAGAACGGTTATTATGCTATTATTTCTGCTGTTAGTAAATATGGTCATCTATATCAGACGCTTCACGAAACAAAAGAAGCGATTATAAATTTTATGTCTGCAGAAATTTACGATAAATGTATGGCTACTATACAGCATAATTAGTTTGATGATGATGAGATTGCAATGTCCCATTTAACCTCCGTAAAAGCTGATGTAGTAAATACGCCGATGATAGAGGAATGCTTTATAAATTTTGAATGTAAATTCAAATGGGAAAAAGAAATCGCTGAAGGTGATGACCATGTTCTGATGTGCCTTGAAATTGTCAATGTGCATATTGATGAACGTCATCTTGATGAAAACGACTTGGGAAGAACAGGAAAAACAGGAATTTTATATAATATTCATGCCCCAATTAACCCCGAACAATTCAGCGGTACTGCCCACGATTATTTGGAAATTGTCGAGAAAATTCGGGATTGTGCCGAATATTAAATAATGATGTACAGATTGCCGAAATAACAAACTGAATATGATTTTTGAAGGCATCTGGCAACAGGCGTTTTTTCTGCTCTGTGCTTAGAAACCATTCATTAAATTTTACAAAGGACTGTATTGACTTTATAAACTTTAAAATTTATAATTGAATTAATGTGTGAAAAGATTGAAAGGAGTACCATTATGACAATCTCCGAACAGATAAAAGTCCTCTGTGTTAGAAATAATATCAGTGTTTCAGAACTGGCTCGACGTCTCGGAACTTCTCCACAAAATTTTAATGGGAAAATGCGAAGAGGGTCATTTTCTATTGCCGATATGGAACGTATCGCTGAGGCTACCGAGACAACCTTTAAGAGAGAGTTCATTCTGCAAAATGGAGAGACAATATGATGAAATATGAAGAGTACAATTCAAATCGTGATGTGATTTCCCTGTTTTCAGGTGCTATGGGCTTAGATATTGGATTACAGCAGGCAGGATTAAATGTGGTTTTAGGGCAGGATTTTGAGCCCACCTGTGTGGAAACTATGAAAGCAAATGGCCAAAATGTGCTCGGCGGCGATATTAGGGAGGTCAACCCAAAGACTCTATTGAATATGACAGGGTTAAAGGTTGGAGAACCCTTCATGATATGCGGTGGGCCACCGTGCCAGCCCTTCTCTACGGCAGGAAAAAGGCTCGGTATTAACGATCCTCGTGGAAGCCTATTTATGGACTTTATTCGTATGATCGATTATATAAGACCACGATTTTTTATTATGGAAAATGTAAAAGGCATCATGTCTGCTCCCTTGAAGCATGTTCCCACAGTTGAACGGGATGAAAATGACCCGGAACAAAGACTTGGAACGGTGCTGGATGTTATTTTGTCCGAGTTTAATAAACTGGGGTATAAAACTGTTTACGGCATACTCGATGCTGTAAATTATGGGGTACCGCAATTCAGGGAACGCTTTGTGCTTATAGGTAGCCGAGATCAAGAAAATATTTTCCTCCCTGTTCCTACCCATTTTCAGATGCATCAGAATCCTGATTATAGATGGAGAACCGTTGGAGATGTCATCAAAGATTTGGAAAATGAAAATGGCGAGTGCGGAACCCTGACACCAGAAAGGAAAAAGTATCTTCGTATGGTTCCGGAAGGTGGCAACTGGAAGAATTTACCGAAAGACATTATTCCGGAGGCAATGGGCGGGGCTTATGAATCTGGCGGTGGCAAGGTTGGCTTCTATCGTAGATTAACCTACGCTCAGCCATCACCGACTATTACTACGGCACCGGCTCAGAAAGCCACGATGCTGTGTCACCCAGTGAAGGATAGACCACTTAGTGTACATGAATACGCAAGAATCCAGCAATTTCCGGAAGATTGGGAATTTGTTGGAACAACTGCCGCAAAGTACAAGCAGATAGGAAACGCTGTACCCGTAGGACTTGCTAAGGCTATCGGTGAGGCGGTCATCGCTGTAGCTGATAAGAATGCCGTTGTTGAAACAAAACGATTTAGAGGAACCGGAATCCATAATAGAATCAAAAAAGCACTTGAAATAGGAGCTTACTCAGGCGAAGTTGTAATCATGACTGTATGAATGGAGGTAAAGGGAATGTCTATCGGTACTGTTTATAATGAAGATGAAGTTGTAAGAGCTATTGCAAAAGCACTAGAAACCTTTTATGGTACGCTGATTGAAAAGATAGATGGACTTGATATCGTTAAAATCATGAAGAGAAAGAATCCTTACCTTTACAGGGCAAAAGCTATGGAGAACGCATCGGAAATAGTGGAGAATGTACTCAGCGCTTTTGTCACATCAAGCGAAGAGACAATCTTCGGAAATTGTTTCTTTGAACCACTTGCCATTGCGGCCAGCGGCGGGAACAAAGCCTTGGCTGAAGGAATTGACATAATGGTTCAAGATAATACCAATAATACGATTTACGCAGTGGCAGTGAAGAGCGGGCCTTCCGTTTTTAATGCAGATAGCAAAAAACGTCAGGAGCAAAACTTTACTGCTGCATCAAAATTAGCACAGCAAGCAAAGGTGCGTTATGAAGCTATTATTGGCTATGCTTATGGGAAAAAGAAAGAAAGCGGTCGCAGTAAGCCCAAAATGTATCAAGAGCTTGCCGGAAAGCGTTTTTGGGCTGAGCTAACTGGTGATGATGATTTCTATCTGAAAATAATTGAATTTATGGGTGAACTGCCAGAGCAATATGTGTCCTCGTACAAGGAAAGTTACAACAAAGCTTCGAACAGGCTTGTTCGAGAGTTCGCAAACATGTTCTGTAAGGATGATGGCAGCATTGATTGGGTGAAACTTGTTGAATTCAATTCCGGCGACTAATCGAATTTGTATCTCGGTGAGAAGGAAGGAAAAAGCGTGAAGTTCGCAATTGATCGTTATGCTGTAGGCTTAGAGACAGAGGTTAGCGCAAAAGATTTTGAGAACATATACTATATACCAGGACGTCGTAATCGCTTTTTTTGCCCAGAATGCGGGGAGATAGTTTTCTTTAGGGATAGAGGAGGTAATCACCCAAGCCACTTTTATCATCAAGAAAAGACAGACCGAACTCCAGAGTGCGACAAGAGAGTCGACGGCAGATCTGAATTAAGCTTGAGTCAGAGGGTAGGATTGCCAATATTTCTAACCGGCATTATATCAAATCATTACCAGCTAAGCATAGGATTCCCAGCATTGGGAACCGAGATACTGGAAAAAGCATCTAAGGCGGGATATCAAGTCGAGATTACTGATGGCAGACACTATCGAACAGTCGCAGTTAATCATACAAATTTTATTGATGACGAAACAACATTGATTCCTATTGATTTCGTCCCATCTTATAGCAGAAACTACAAGGTCACCACTTCTGGTGAAGAATATGTTTATGGCCTTCAACGAAAGTGGTCTGATTATGCCGATGGATTTGACATGGCTGGGGCAATCTTTTCTTATGGCGAAACCGGAGGGAAAAAAGTACGGCGCGGAGATAGTATATCTACGAATAGGAGTTATTATGCTGTTATTAAGAACAATCTGCCGCCATACCCTGAGATTCATCAGACTGAGATTGGAACGCTCGAAATAGGGAGAAATGTGGCTCTTCAGGGGTAATAGTGGATAAAAAACACCCACAACCCCAGTATTTA
>CAZDPE010000118.1:0-6747 GCA_964507235.1 uncultured Lachnospiraceae bacterium | reverse complement strand
GCATACCTCAAAAAGCCGCTTGGCAGCATGAAGCTGTCAGACATCCGGGCGGAACATTTGCAGAAAGTCCTAAATGACATGAGTAGACAGGGCTTTTCAGATGATACCATCAAGCTAACATCTTGTGTACTGTCCGGACTGTTTAAACAGGCGTACAAAAATGAGCTTATCGCAAAGAATCCGTTTTCCCTTATTACAAGGCCGAAGGGCAAGGCGAAAAAAGAACGAGTAGTATTTACTAAGGAGCAACAGATGTTATATATGCAGTATGCAGAAAAATCCTATTTGCGCAACCTCTTTCAGCTTGCAATCTGTACTGGGATGCGAAACGGAGAACTGGGTGGTTTGTTATGGTCAGATGTGGATTTTAAGAAAAAAGTAATACATATTCGGCATACACTGACAGTACAGAGGGGAGGCGGCTGGCGTTTAGATACGCCAAAAACAAAAACTTCCTTGCGTAACATTCCCATAATTGACAAGGCACACGAGATATTAAAACGACAAGAAAAAGAGTATCGGGCATATAAAGGGAATGTGACTCCGATAGGAGAAAACACTGATTTTGTATTTTCTGTTTTGGGAGAGCCTATCAGCAAAAAGCGGATAACTCATGAAATAGAGGCTATGCTTCAAAATATGGCGGCTGATGGTGTGGACTTTCCATATTATACATTACATTCCACCAGACACACATTTGCTACCCGGTGTATTGAAAACGGAATGACACCACAGATATTAAAAACCATATTAGGACATACCACACTATCTATGACAATGGATTTATATTCTCATGTACTGCCGGATACAAAAGCGGAGCAGATGGAGAAAGTGGCGCAAGCGTTCTAAACAGTATAAAGAAAAGAGAGGCGGTTGACCTCTCTTTTTATGTTGACACAATTTCTGACACAACTTTTTCAAAATTAAGACAAAACGACACGAAACAAAATAAAGAAAAAGACTTGATTTTACTGGACTGTACGGACAATGACGAAATCAGACAAAACAAGCAAAAGAGAATTTAATATTTACGTCCTCGAACAGGGCTTTTTTGCCTACCCTGTAAGTTACATTGTTTGCACTAATCATTCTGGCAGCTCCTTTTACATCATTCTTTTTCTTTAAGATTCTAAATTATTGTAAAAGGAGTACGCGGATTTTGCAAGCAAATTGAGTAAAAAGATAGTAAATTCAGTACGGAGGGATAGATTTTAAAGTGTTTCAATGATAGAATAGAAGAAAAAATCATAAACCCGAAAGGATATGACCATGAAACTGAATTATAAAAGAACCTTTTTGATTGGACTGGCTTTTTTGTCCATATCGGCCTTTTGGCAGATGTATGACAACATTATTCCGTTGATTCTGCAGAATACTTTCGGAATCGGGGAAACTATTACAGGCGCCATTATGGCGGCGGACAATGTGCTGGCTCTTTTTCTGCTCCCCATTTTCGGCGCCTTGTCTGACAAGGTGGACACGAAATTCGGAAAAAGAATTCCTTTTATTGCAGGAGGAACCCTGCTTGCGGTTATCTTTCTTATGCTTCTTCCGGAGGCGGATAAAAGCGAAAATCTTGTACTTTTCGTAGCGGCGTTGTTTGCACTTTTGATTTCCATGGGGCTGTACCGTTCGCCGGCGGTTGCATTGATGCCGGATTTAACGCCCAATAAGCTCCGCAGCAAGGGAAATGCGATAATTAATCTGATGGGTGCCGTAGGTGGTGTGTATACTTTAATTATGATTAAGCTGCTTGTGGGAAAGGGTGACAGGCCCGACTACATGCCGCTGTTTGTCAGTATTGCGGCATTGATGGTGATTGCGGTGGGAATTCTTGTGATTACCATTCAGGAAAAAAAGGTAAAAGCAAAGGTTGAAGCGGAAATTAAAGCATATGAGGACAGCACCGGGCTGATAGTGGAAACAGAGGATACGACAGAGCAGGAAGCTTTACAGAATGGAGCAGGAAACGGCGCTGAGGCAAAAACAGCCATGCCGGGAGAAGTAAAGCGCAGTATGATTTTCCTTCTGGCATCCATCTTTTTGTGGTTTACGGCATATAATGCGGTGACAACTGCTTTTTCACGTTATACCAAGGTAGTATGGAAAATGGAAGGCGGCGGTTTTGCAGATTGCCTTATGGTGGCTACGGTGGCAGCAATTTTAAGCTATATTCCTATCGGCAGCATTGCAAGTAAAGTGGGACGTAAAAAGACCATAATGGGCGGGATTGTATTAATGAGCGTATGCTATTTTGCAGCCATATTCGCCGGTGCATATCATCCGGTGATTAATGTGGCATTTGCCGTAATCGGTGTAGGCTGGGCGGCTATTAATGTGAATTCTTATCCCATGATAGTGGAGATGAGCAAAGGCTGCGATATCGGCAAGTTCACGGGAACCTATTATACGTTTTCCATGACGGCGCAGATTTTTACTCCTGTGTTATCGGGCTTTTTGCTTGAAAATGTTTCCTACAGGACGTTGTTTCCCTATGCATTTCTTTTTTCAGTTCTGGCTTTTGTTACCATGACCCAGGTGCATCACGGAGATGCAAGACCGGATAAAAAGAAAAGCGTGCTTGAAAATTTTGATGTGGATGATTAACACATAATATGTAAGATGAAGGTGAAGAAAAATGACAGCATTGTATGTAATCTTAATTGCAGCGGCAGTACTTATTATTCTCTATCTGCTTTCCATTAAGCCCAGGCTTGGAAGGCAGAAGCAGTGGGAGCCTTTTAAGGGCGTTCATTATGCTCACAGAGGACTCCATGACAACAGTTCCGAGGCTCCGGAAAATTCCCTCGCTGCCTTTAAAAAGGCGGTAAAAGCTGGATATGGAATAGAATTGGATGTACAGCTTACCAAGGACAGGGTTCCTGTGGTATTTCATGATTTCACACTGGAAAGAGTCTGCGGCAGGGAAGGAAAGGTATATGAGTATACTTATGAAGAGCTGCAGCAGTTTCCGCTGTTCCAAAGTGAGGAAAGAATTCCGAAGCTGGAGGAGGTCTTAAAGCTTGTAAACGGAAGAGTGCCACTGATTGTGGAACTGAAAATAGAATGGATGGATTTAACTGTGTGCACCCTTACGGACAGGCTTCTTAAGGAGTATCAGGGGCTTTATTGTATAGAATCTTTTAATCCCCTTGCCCTTATCTGGTACCGGAGATATCATAATGACGTTCTGCGGGGACAGCTTTCCGATGGTTTCCTGAAATCGGGAGAATTTAAAGGAGCGCTTTATTTTCTCCTGCAAAATCTTCTTCTGAACTGGATGACAAAACCGGATTTTATTGCTTACAACCATAAATATGCAGATAACTTTTCAAGAAGGCTGTGTCGGAAGCTGTATCGGAATCTGGCAGTAGCATGGACAATCAAAAGTAAACAGGAATTAGAAGCTGCAAAGGACAATTTTGACTTGTTTATATTTGATTCATTTATTCCCGGAAAGGTGAAATAAATTTTCCATTAAGATTGTGCATTTTTATATAAAAAGTGATGCAAATACGATTAGAATATGTTATAATGCATAAAGAGATATGCTAAATGCAGGATATGAGGTACAAAAGTGTACAATAATATATATACCATGGACAGTAGTTCATGGTATATTAGGTTAACTTATGTTCTGTAAATATGGTTAAAAGGGAGAGAAACAATGGCAAAATGGGTTTATTCTTTTGAAGAAGGAAATGCGGATATGCGCAACCTTCTTGGGGGAAAAGGCGCAAATCTTGCAGAAATGACCAATTTGGGTCTGCCGATTCCCCAGGGGTTCACAGTTACCACGGAAGCATGTACTAATTATTATGCAAGTGGCAGGCAGATTTCAGATGAAATCAAAGGGCAGATTTTTGATGCCCTCAGTGCCCTGGAGGCTAAACAGGGTAAGAAATTTGGCGATACGGAAAATCCGTTGCTTGTATCGGTTCGTTCCGGTGCAAGAGCTTCCATGCCGGGTATGATGGATACTATCCTGAATCTTGGTCTTACGGATGTGGCGGTAGAAGGCTTTGCTGCTAAAACGGGCAATCCCAGATTTGCATATGATTCCTATCGTCGTTTTATCCAGATGTTCTCGGATGTTGTTATGGAGATTCCCAAATCTTTCTTTGAGAGAATTCTGGATGAAATCAAAGATGGCAAGGGTGTAAAGTATGACACCGATTTGACCGCAGAGGATTTAAAGGAAGTTATTGTTCGCTTTAAAGCAGTATATAAGGATAAAATGGGAGAAGATTTCCCACAGGATCCTAAGGTACAGTTGATGGAAGCTGTGAAAGCAGTATTCCGTTCCTGGGATAATGAAAGAGCTATTGTTTACAGACGTATGAATGATATTCCCGGCGACTGGGGAACAGCGGTTAACGTTCAGGCTATGGTATTCGGAAATATGGGAAATACTTCCGGTACAGGCGTTGCCTTTACCAGAAATCCGTCCACCGGTGAAAAGGGTATTTATGGTGAGTATCTGATTAATGCACAGGGCGAAGATGTTGTTGCAGGAATCAGAACCCCTCAGCCGATAACAAGACTGGAAGAGGATCTGCCGGAATGCTATAAACAGTTTATTGATATTGCCAACAGACTGGAAGACCATTACCGCGATATGCAGGATATGGAATTTACCATTGAAAACGGAAAACTGTTCTTCTTACAGACAAGAAACGGTAAAAGAACTGCGCCCGCAGCACTTCAGATTGCCTGTGACCTTGTAGATGAGGGCAAGATTACACCGGAAGAGGCAGTGCTTCGTATCGAAGCAAAATCGCTGGATCAGCTGCTTCATCCTACCTTTGATGCAGAAGCTTTAAAGGCAGGCGTGGTTATCGGACAGGCTCTTCCCGCATCGCCCGGCGCCGCTGCAGGTAAGGTTTACTTTACTGCTGAAGAAGCGAAAAAGGCTCATGAAGGCGGCGAGAGAGTTGTGCTGGTTCGTTTGGAAACTTCTCCTGAGGATATTGAAGGAATGCATGCCGCAGAAGGTATTCTCACTGTCAGAGGCGGTATGACAAGCCATGCGGCGGTTGTTGCCCGCGGTATGGGAACCTGCTGTGTATCTGGCTGCGGTGAAATTTCAATTAATGAAGATGACAAGGTATTTGAACTTGGCGGGCACGTTTATCATGAAGGGGATTATATTTCTTTAGACGGTTCCACCGGTAAAATTTATGACGGTGATATTAAAACAAGGGAGGCTGCAATCAGCGGTAATTTTGAAAGGATTATGAATTGGGCAGATTCCTTCCGTAAACTCAAGGTACGCACCAATGCTGATACTCCCACTGACGCAGCTAATGCTGTAAAGTATGGGGCAGAAGGTATCGGACTTTGCCGTACAGAGCATATGTTCTTTGAAGCTGACAGAATTCCCAAGATTCGTCAGATGATTCTGGCAAGAACCCAGCAGGAAAGAGAAAGAGCGTTAAATGATCTGATTCCTTATCAGAAAGGCGACTTCAAGGGACTTTATGAGGTTATGGAGGGCAGACCGGTTACTATTCGTTTCTTAGATCCTCCATTACATGAATTTGTTCCTACGGAAAAGGACGACATAGATGATTTGGCAGTTAAAATGATGATGACTGCAGAGCAGGTACAGGAAATCTGTAATTCCCTTCATGAATTCAATCCTATGATGGGTCACCGCGGATGCCGTCTTGCAGTTACTTATCCTGAGATTGCCAGAATGCAGACAAGAGCCGTTATGGAAGCAGCAATAGAGGTGAAGAATGAGAAAGGATATGACATTGTTCCTGAAATCATGATTCCTCTGGTTGGTGAAAAGAAAGAGCTTAAGTATGTTAAGGATGTTGTAGTGGAAACTGCAGAGCAGGTTAAGAAGGAAAAGAATTCCGATATTCAGTATCACATTGGAACCATGATTGAAATTCCGAGAGCAGCCCTGCTTGCGGATGAAATTGCCGAAGAAGCAGAATTTTTCTCATTCGGAACCAATGACTTAACTCAGATGACCTTCGGTTTTTCCAGAGATGATGCCGGCAAGTTCTTAGGCGATTATTATAAGAAAAAGATTTATGAATCTGACCCGTTTGCAAGACTGGATCAGAAGGGTGTAGGTCAGCTGGTACAGATGGCGGCTGAAAAGGGCAGAAAGACAAGACCCGACATTAAGCTTGGTATCTGCGGTGAGCATGGTGGTGATCCGTCTTCCGTAGAATTCTGCCACAAGGTTGGTCTTACCTATGTATCCTGCTCACCTTACAGAGTTCCCATTGCAAGGCTGGCAGCAGCACAGGCGGCTATCAATAATAAATAACTTTTTGGGTTAGATATTATTTGGCAAAAAGAATAAAGAAATGGCGCAAAATCAAGGAATTTTGAGCTTGGAGGGGTTCACCGGGATAACTGGTGAGCCTCTTTTTTTGTGGGTTTGAGATAGGGCTGATAGTATTGCGATAGGGGATAAAAGCACACAATTTGGCAAAACCCCCGGCTTTTGCCAAAAAGTATAGTTTTGCCAAATTGTATAGGGTTTTGCCAAATCGTATACGAGTAAAGCGATAAAAGGATAATGGGGAAATGATAAGGAGCTGAAAAGGTTCCTTTTTTGGTTGTTTTGTGCTTTCCATTCCCGGAAAATAGTTGTTTCGTGCTATTCGATAAAAAACAGGAAAACTTCTGTGATATAATAAGTGGGCGCTTTTGCTTTAGCAGGAACGGTATTCTGCCGAAGTAATAAGAAATGGAAATCCTGCATGATTAAAATTACTAGAA
>CAZDPE010000117.1:0-6784 GCA_964507235.1 uncultured Lachnospiraceae bacterium | reverse complement strand
GAATAAAAGAAAAACATAGAGTATACCGCTGCATTCCTCTATGCTTTCTGATTGTTATATTTCAATATTGCCTGGTCTGTTCTACCTCTACCGTTAAATCAAGATTTCCCAGTTTTATATGACTTCCTGATACAAATTCCATGCTTTCCGCCACTCTCTTCCCATTTACAAAGGTTCCGTTGGAGGAATGGAGGTCCTTAATATAAAATCTGTCCCCCAGCATACTTATCTCACAATGCTTTGCCGATACTGTGGGCTCATAATTCAGCACAATATTTACACCATCACCATACTTCCTTCCTATTGTAATTTTACCTGACAACGGATACCTGAATACTTTGTTTTCCTCACTGTTATCACGCAAAACAATAATATATCCCGTTTGATTCATTAAACTCCTTTAATGATGAGCAAATGGAGCATATCGTGAATATTTTATATGAAATTAAAAATCTTTCTTCCAAATAAACAATAGAAAGCAAAAAACACGAATCAGGCGGCATCCTTCCCATCCCGCTGATTCGTGTTTTCCTCTTCGCTTTTATATAGCTCCGTTCTGATACAAGCTTTCAGCCTTTTTCTACACCCTGAAGCCTTCCAGTATTTCACCCAGCTCCTTCGCCCTCGTTTCCAAAACCTCTGCTGCCTTATCCAGTTCTTCAATAGAGGAAAGCTGTTTCTTCGCAGTTTCATAGACATTGGAGGAACCTGCCGCCGTCTGGGCGGAAATAGCTGTAATCGCAGTAATGGAAGATAATGTGGTGCTCCGTTCTTCCTCCATACTGGTAACACTTTCATTAATCAGTTCAAGCGCCTTCAAAAGCCCGGACACCTGCTCTCCGATTCTGTCAAAGGAATCCGTGGTAAGCGACACAGCCTTCTGCTGACCATCCACAATCTCCTTCGCACGTTTTGCAACATTCGCCGCCTCTTTCGTACTTTCTTCAATTTCTTCTACAATCCGGGCAATCTGCTCTGCGGAGTGAATGGATTCATCTGCAAGCTTCCTGATTTCCTGGGCTACCACTGCAAATCCCCTGCCCGCTTCGCCTGCCCTTGCCGCTTCAATGGAAGCATTTAAAGATAAAAGAGTAGTCTGCTCGGCAATCTCATTAATCGTTTCAATAATCGTACCGATTGACTTGGATTTCTCCGCAAGCTTTTCCACAGTATCAATGATGCTTGCCGTAATTTCAATCGTTGAACCTGTGCTGCTCTTAAGCTCTGCTACAGAATCCATACCGGTACCGATAACATTTCCCGCCCCTTTCGCAAGGACGCTGATTTGTCCAGAATTTTCTCCGACTTCACTGATTTTTCCGGATAAAGAATCCATCTGCTTCAGACTGTCTTCTGACTCTTTATCAAGATTCTCAACTCCCTGGTCAATTTCTGAAATTTCCTTTTGAATATCACGGGAGGTCTGAAGAAAATTATCAGAAGCTGATGCCATTTCTGCAGCCGCCAGCGTCAGCTCGCTATTTACATTTTTCAAACCGGATACCAGTTTTTTCATGTGGGCGGTCATATCTGAAATTCCTTCTGCAAGAAGCTTGAATTCGTCCTTCCGCTTTGTCTTCACCTCTACTGTCAAATCTCCCTCTGAAACCTTTTTCAGTTTGCGAATCATCTCATAAATCGCGCTGCCGAACTGCCCTGCCATAACGGATCCCAGCAAGATTGCCACAATACTTGCCGCCAGCACCAGAATCATGGATAACTGTTTAATATCTCTTGTCTGTCCTATAATCGTTTCCCTGGGAATCAATGCGCAAATCATGGCATTTCTGCTGTCCAGCCTGGAATATATAAATAAATATTCATTATTTTCCACATAGAAGCAGTCACTCATATTTTCGCTTTCCTGAGCCTTCGCAACATAACTCTTTCCAATAAACGCAGTTCCCTCCTTTGGCGCTTCTGACAAGGAAGAAAGATACTCATATCCGTCGCAGGTAATAAATCCCACTACACTTCCCTCTCCGGCATCCAGAGAAGTCAATGCTCCGTTAATTACATCCTTATCAATATCCACTATCATAATTGCGCCTGCGCCGTTAAAATATTTCGCCAGTCTGGCTCCGTATTTGCTGCCGTCAGTAGCAAGCTTATCATCTATCTCACACTGATTTCCAAACAGAAAATATTTATACTGGTCACCGCTTACCAGCTGTCCCTGAGGAGTCTGCGCATATGCGGAAAGAAGTCCGCTGTCCGTGGTCTGCGTTGTGGTAATGGACGCCTGCGAATCTGACAAAAAATAAATATTGGCAATCAGACTGTTTCCATTGACCTCGCTGTTAAAGGTATCCTGAAACTGCCTGGGAATATAAGAATGAGTTTCATCATTATCAAGCAGACCCTTATAGAACTTCTGCAAAGTATCATCATTCATATAACTCTTATAATCACTCTGCACCATATCTATGGACAATGTCAGATAACGGTTCATCATGCTCATGGTTTGAAGCGCAGAGGTTTCATAACTTTCAATTATCTGAGTAGAAGCCTTCTGATAGGAAACTACCCCCAGTAAAATAATAAAAATAACAGGAATCAAAAAAGAAACTATCAGTTTAAAGCGGATTCTCCTGAAAAACAGTACGGGATTTTTCCTCACATTTTTTTCTTTTTGTTTCCCGATGTCCCCTGCTTTTTCAGTTCTCATTTTTGGGTTTTTCCCCGAAAGCATCTTTCTTTTTTCTGCCTTATCTTTTTGTTTTTTCACACCATACCCTCCCTGCTCTCTTTTTCTTCCCAATACCTTCTTTTCTAAAAAAGGCATCCAAACTTACTTGTCCGGATGCCTTTTACTTTTATCTCTCTGTGCCAAAAGCCGGTGTGCATTGCAAAACCGACATTACCGGGTTTATTTTACCTCCACAACCCAGCCTTCAGGTGCTTTTATCGTTCCCATCTGAATTCCTGTCAGTGTTTCATATAATTTCTTCGTAACAGGTCCCATTTCAGTCATACCGCTTGGTAAGCAGATTTCTTTACCGTGATCAACAATCTTGCCGACAGGAGAAATTACTGCTGCCGTACCGCAAAGACCGCATTCAGCAAAATCCTTCACTTCATCAAGATAAACTTCTCTTTCTTCTGCTTCCAGTCCCAGATATTCTCTGGCAACCTGTACCAGTGAACGTCTTGTAATAGAAGGAAGAATACTGCCAGACTTAGGCGTTACAATCTTGCCGTCCTTTGTCACGAACAGGAAGTTCGCACCGCCTGTTTCTTCAACTTTAGTCCTTGTAGCAGCATCGAGATACATATTTTCATCATATCCCTGATTGTGAGCATCCACAATTGCATGTAAACTCATTGCATAATTCAGACCTGCCTTAATATGGCCCGTACCATTCGGAGCCGCACGGTCAAAATCACTTACACGGATAGTCAGAGGCTTTACGCCGCCCTTAAAATAAGGGCCTACCGGTGTTGCAAAAACACGGAATTGATATTCTTCAGCCGGCTTTACACCGATAACGGGATTGCTGCCGAACATATAAGGACGTATGTAAAGCGTTGCGCCGCTGCCGTAAGGAGGTACATAGGCTTCATTTGCCTTAATCGTCTTAATAACAGCCTCTACGAATTTATCTTTAGGGAAAATGGGCATTTCAAGACGTACCGCGCTTTGTTCCATCCTTTCGCCGTTTAAATCAGGCCGGAAGGTAACGATACGGCCGTCAGCTGTAGTATAAGCCTTCATACCCTCAAAAATTGTCTGCGCATACTGTAAAACGCCTGCACATTCACTGATGACCACATTGGCATCCTCTGTAATAATGCCGTCATCCCAGGCGCCATTTTTGTAATTGGATACAAACCTGTAGTCTGTCTGAATATAGCCGAATCCAAGATTCGCCCAATCAATATTTTTCTTTTCCATAATTTACGCGCTCCCTCTTAAGTTCTTAAATTAATATTAAATTTCCTTATAATTATTACCCTTTTTGTATAAAAAGTCAATAGCCTGTACTAGCCATTATGACAGCGATTTGTTATAATGAAGCTTATGAAATTATATTTTTTAAGAGGTTTACCATATGAGTGACTATGAAAGCCCCGGCAACACCGGGGAACAAATAAAGGCAGCGCTTGCCGACGCTCTTCAAACGGGAGATTTTTCCAATCTGAATGAACTGGTTTCCCAAACCGTTACCGATACATTAAACGATGCAGGAAAGCATATTGCCCAAAGCATAAACACCGTGGGAAATACAAAAGAATTGCAGTGGGAAAAGCAGGAACAACTGCAGCGGCAGCGCCGTGAACAGCAAAAAAAGCAGCAGGAAGCACAAATGCAGCAGCAAAGACAGCGGGAAGCGCAGATGCAGCAGCAAAGACAACGGGAAGCGCAGATGCAGCAGCAAAGACAACGGGAAACGCAGATGCAGCAGCAAAGACAGTGGGAAGCGCAGATGCAGCAGCAAAAGCTGCAGAAAGAGCGGATGCAGCAGCAAAAACAGGAACAGCTGCAGCGGTTCAAACAACAGCCGCCTGAAAAACAGGTTCCGCAATCCGGATCATCTGCAGAACTTTCACCTGTAAAATTTAAGGAAATAGGCAGCGTTTCAAATGTTCTGTATCAGGTCTTCGGCGGAATCGGCCTGGGAATCTCAGCTTTTATAGCTATTCTAAGGCTCCCCGGCACGTTTTTCGGTTCCGGCTCCCCGGCAGCCTGGATAGTGAATCTTGCATTCCTTGTCTTCTTCTTTCTCATGATCCGCCTCGGCGTCAAACAAAGAAACCGCTTAAAACGGGCCAGAAGATATATTCAGCTTTGCGGCGGCAGGATGTACGGACAAATTGAAAACCTTGCGTTAGATACCGGAAACAGCATGCGTTATGTTATAAAGGATATCCGCAGGATGCTGAATCTCGGAATGTTTCCCGAAGGACATCTGGATGATAAAAAAACCTGCTTTATGCTCAATGATTCCGTCCACAGACAATACCTGGAAACTAAAAACAATCAGCTGCTTCGCGAAAAAGAAGAAAAACAGGCTGCAAAACAGGCCGAAGCTTCCGCAAAAGCCGACAGCCGCCCTTCACCGGATGTAAAGGAACAGGAAAACGAACTTAATACCATGATTGCGGAAGGAATGGAATGCATACGCAGACTGCGGGAACTCAATGACAGGATCCCCGGGGAAATTATTTCCGATAAACTGTACCGGCTTGAAAATCTTCTGAAGGACATCTTTGACAGTGTAAGGGAACATCCTGAACAAATGCACAGAATGCACAATTTGATGGATTATTATCTCCCTACTACCCTGAAATTGGTCGAAGCATATGAAGACTTTGACAGAATCAGCACTCCGGGAAAGGAAATTGCAGCCGCCAAAGCGGAAATAGAACGCACCCTGGATATTATCAATCAGGCTTTTGCGGAACTTTTAAGCAATCTCTTTCAGGACGCCGTATTTGATGCAACCACAGACGCGCAGGTTCTTCAAACCATGCTCGCCAGAGAAGGATTAACAAATATTAATACAATACAATCAGGAGGATTATCCAATGAGCAATGATTTAGACGAAATGACAAAACAGGCACCCACATTGACCCTGGAGCCTTTTTCCCAGGAAACAGCGTCCGGCACCATGTCAGAAAATTCCCGGCAGGTTTTACAGGAAGCACAGGTAAAACTGCCTGAAACGGTGCTGACACCTGAAGAACAGAAAATGGTGGATGATTTTGCTGCGCAGATTGATATTACCAATACACAGATGGTTCTTCAATACGGTGCCGGCTGTCAGAAGAAAATTGCGGACTTTTCCGAAAGTGCTCTCAATAATGTCCGCACCAAGGATATGGGTGAAATCGGACAGATGCTTACTGACGTTGTGGGCGAGCTGAAAAATTTTGAAGAGGAAGAAGAAAAGGGATTTTTCGGCATCTTCAAAAAGAGCAGCAATAAACTGGAAAATCTGAAGAGCAAATATGATAAGGCAGAGGCCAATATTAACAAAATATGCAGGGTAATGGAAGGACATCAGGTGACTCTGCTTAAGGATGTCGCCATGCTGGACAAGATGTATGATTTAAACCTGAATTACTTCAAGGAACTATCCATGTATATACTGGCAGGCAAGCAAAAGCTTGAACAGGCAAAAGCAACGGAGCTTCCGTCCCTTCTTGCAAAAGCAGAAAAGAGCGGCCTGCCCGAAGACACTCAGGCTGCCAAAGACTATGCCGCCATGTGTGAGCGCTTTGAAAAGAAAATTTACGATTTGGAACTGACAAGAACGATTTCCATGCAGATGGCTCCCCAGATTCGTCTGATTCAGAACAACGACACTACCATGTCGGAAAAAATTCAGTCTACCCTTGTAAACACAATTCCTTTATGGAAAAGCCAGATGGTTATCGCCATAGGCCTTGACCATTCCAGTGAGGCTGCCAAGGCGCAAAAAGAAGTTTCTGACATGACCAATGCGCTCCTTAAGAAAAATGCGGAAACCTTAAAAGCTGCCACTATTGAAACCGCCAGGGAAAGCGAACGCGGCATTGTTGATATTGAAACCCTGACTGCTACCAACCAGACATTAATCAGCACATTGGATGAAGTTATGAAAATCCAGGAAGACGGACGTGCCAAGAGAAAAAGCGCAGAAGAAGAGCTGCTCAGAATCGAAAATGAGATGCGCCAAAAGCTCCTCGAAATGAGCCGTTCCTCCAAACAGGACTCATAGTTCTGCAAGCTTTGCAGAGTCATGAGTCAATAACCCCGCCGCAAGCAGTGGGGCATGGAAATTGAAACGCCCCAAGGGG
>CAZDPE010000116.1:0-6957 GCA_964507235.1 uncultured Lachnospiraceae bacterium | reverse complement strand
TGGGTTTTGCACGGGAAGTGGGAACCAAGGTCCTTTTTATGGATGAAGGCAATATTATGGAAGAAAACACACCGCAGGAATTTTTCAATAACCCGCAGTGTCCCCGTTTGCAGGAATTTTTATCCAAAGTATTATAGCCCGGTTTAGCGGTCAGAGGGCATCTCAAGCAGGGCGGCAATAAGATAAAACGGCAGGGAAAATACCATAAAATATACATAACGGAATTCCGTAGCCACAGGGGTGGCAATCATTACGGTAAAATGCAGGGCAAAGCTGGGAAGATAATAAATCAGCTTTGCTTTTTCTTTTCTGACCATAACGCTGCCCGTGCAGAAAATGAGAATCCAGAATGCAACTCCCATGCTCCAGAGCAGACTGTAGACAGGTACCATGCTTCCCAGCTTTATGGAGATTTCCTTGGCCTTTACCACAAAAGGTCCGCCGATTAGGGGAGTATGGGATATACCCAGGCTTGTACCGCTGACACCCTCGGCTTCTGCCACAAGATAAAAGGAATCAGGATACCAGTAGCCGTAGGTCTGGTTCTTGTAGGCTTCCAGGTAATCAAGAGGATAATGGAGTCCGAGATTTATCCAGAGCCTGAAAAATTCACCTTTGTGCTTGGCAAGATAGTCCTGGTTTCCGGCACGCACCAGCTCCTTCATATTATCCGCACAGGTGGGGTTATATAAGTCTTTAATATAGGTTAAATCAACAACATTTTCTATTAAGTCAAGCTGTTCATCTGTCAATTCCCTGTCATTGCAGATTACGGCTGCAATCTGCTGGGTGGGAATTGAGAGGGATTCAATCAAATCCGGCTGAATCACATGGAAAGCATTCATAACAGGATATTTGATAATAACAGCTGTCAGAAGGATTCCCGCAAGGCCGGGATAAATAAGCCTTGACTTTTTCCTGTAAAAGAACAGCAGAAAAGGAAGGCACAGCACAAAGCCGTACCAGCCGTTGGAACGGAATAAACACATCATGATGCCCGAAAGGACAAAAGCAGTCATGGATTTTATATTAATACCCTTAGTCAGACGAAGCATGGAACAGCTGAATATGAGAATGGCAGCTGCAAAGGGAATGTCCTTCCAGATAGTAACAGAAAATACGGCGTTGTAAGGCACCAATGCATAAAACAAAGTAATTAGGAAAAGAAGCAGGGGCCTTACATGAAACAGTTCTGCCGTCCGGATAAAGTAGGCAGCACCGAATGCAAGAAAGCACATCTGGATAAAGGTATAAAAGGAAATTGCAACTACCATATTGGAGGTAAATAAAAGACCAATATGGTAGAACAGCTTAATTGCCATGGTATGGGCCAGGGGATGATGATTGCTGTAAGGAATCAAACCGAGAACCTGTTCAAACTGGTTGATGCTGTCCGGCGTCATAATGCCGGGATACTGATAAAGAAAATAAGGCAGCCAGCACAGCAGGCAGATGAAGAAACTGCAGACGGCGCTGCGGCATCTGTAAACATTCAGCACTCTGTTTAAGATATCTGATAATTTTCTGAAACGCAGTGAAAAAGTAAAGCAGCCGTTTCCGCTTCCATATAAAAACCTGTGCATGGCTTTTTTGTCTGTGGTGTAAGAAAAAAGCAATATCAAAAGCTTATAAAAAAGAACAGAAAAACCGATGAAAACCGACAGCAGAATAATAGCCTGAAATAGGTGATTCGTCAGGGTGGAAATATAGTGTCTGGCATCTACGGACATGTATAGCAGGGTAAAAATAATGGAAATAATGAGGGCCGTCTTTTTGACCGCAGGGCTTCCGGAAAGTGCTTTGCGGCTCATCCGGTCATTCATGTGGCGGTATAAAAAGAAGGAAAGCAGAAAGAAAACGCCGGTAAGAATATTGCCGGGTTCCATCCTTCCGGCTTTCATCAGCGCCCAGCTGGTAAAAAAGCTTTCCAGTATATTAAGAATTAAAATCGTTTTCGTGCCTGTCTTCATGAATAACTCCTGTTCTAATGCCGGATTTTATGATATACTTTATCTGTTTGCAGCATTATTAAATAAATCTGCGGTCATATTTTTTATCATATTAAATAGCAGCTGACTTGTCAATGAATTACAAAGGAGAGGGAGCTTATGGCAACCATCAGTTTATGCATGATTGTAAAAAATGAAGAAAAGGTTCTGGCAAGATGTCTTGACAGTATAAAAGAACTGATGGATGAAATTATTATCGTGGATACCGGTTCTGATGACAGGACAAAGGAGATTGCGGAAAGATATACGGATAAGATATATGATTTTGTATGGATAGATGATTTTTCGGCGGCAAGAAATTTTGCCTTTTCAAAGGCTTCCTGCGAATATATTTATTCCGCCGATGCGGATGAGGTTGTGAATGCGGAAAACAGAGAAAAGTTTAAGGTTTTAAAAGAAAGCCTGCTTCCGGAGGTGGAGATTGTACAGATGTATTACGGCAATCAGCTTTCTTTCGGCACCATATACAATTATGACAGGGAGCTGCGCCCCAAGCTTTTTAAACGTCTGCGCAGCTTTCAGTGGACAGAGGCAATTCATGAGATGGTACGGCTTTCCCCGGTGGTATTTGACAGTGATATAGAAATTACACATATGCCGGAAAAAAGTCATACGGGCAGGGATTTGGAAGCCTTCAGAAGGCTGACGGAAAAAGGGGAGGCTTTATCGGACAGGCTTTTTAATATTTATGCAAAGGAATTATTTGTTTCAGGTAAAGAGGATGATTTCCTGAAGGCGGAGGAATTTTTTACCCGGGCGGCAGACAGCGGCGGACTTTCCATGGAACGGCTGAAGGAGGCGTTTTGTGTGATTGTAAAGGCGGCAAGACTGCGTGGGGATTATCTGAAAATGTACCGTTATGCCATGAAGGATATTGCCAGCGAGGGGGTCAGTGAAGTCTGCTTTGAGCTTGGGGAGTATTATCTGACGGCCGGGATTTATGACGAGGCGGCCATGTGGTTTTACAATGCCTGTCATGAAGCGGGGAGTATTTTGAATATTCACTGTTCGGGCGATACGGCGCTTTATAAGCTGGCTGACTGCCATGAAAAAATGGGATGTTCAAAGGAAGCCGGGGTTTACAGGGAAAAAGCCGGGATGTGGAAGCCTGAGGATTAAATCACCGGGTTATAATAAAGATACTGATAAGAAGCTGAAAAAGGCTTGCAGACAGGCTTTACTAATGATAGGATAAAAAGGATATTTTACGGTGCTGCGAATAAATATCCGGTTTGTGAAAAAGGCGGCACAGAAATGAGGATAAAATGAGCTGGGAAAACAATGTCAGAAAAGTAGAACCCTATGTTGCAGGAGAGCAGCCTGAAAATCATAATATTATTAAACTGAATACCAATGAATGCCCTTATCCGCCGGCTCCCGGCGTGGCAAAAAAGGCAGGGGAAATGCAGTGCAGTGATTTAAGGCTGTATCCGGATATGAATGCGGAGAAGCTGGTAAATGCCCTTGCGGAATATTATCATGTGAAACCGTCACAGCTTTTTGCGGGCGTGGGCTCTGATGATGTGCTTGCAATGGCCTTTATGACCTTTTTTAATTCCGATAAGCCGGTGCTTTTTCCAGATATCACTTATTCTTTCTATGATGTGTGGGCGGAACTTTACAGAATACCCTATAAGAGATGTCCGCTGGATGAGGACTTCCGTATCAGGAAGGAGGATTATCTGGTGCCTAATGGGGGAATTATATTTCCGAATCCTAATGCGCCCACAGGAGTGCTGGAATCTACGGAGATGATAGAGGATATCATAAAGGCAAATCAGGATGTGGTTGTGATTATTGATGAGGCATATATTGATTTTGGCGGAGAGAGCGTGCTGCCTCTCATTGAAAAGTATGATAATCTGCTGGTTGTCCAGACTTTTTCCAAATCCCGCGCCATGGCGGGCATGCGTATCGGCTTTGCCATGGGAAGCGAAAGGCTGATTGGATATCTGAAGGATGCCAAGTTTTCCTTTAATTCCTACACATTAAATATGCCTGCGATTGAAATGGGCGCGGAAGCTGTTAAGGATGATGCTTATTTTAAGGAAATCGTGAATAAGATTATTAAGACCAGGGAAAAAACGAAAAGTGAGTTGAAAAAGCTGGGATTTTCTTTTACGGATTCAAAGAGTAATTTCTTATTTGCCGCCCATGAATCGGTGCCTGCGTCGGAGCTGTTTCAGGCGCTTAAGGATAACGGAATTTATGTACGCTACTGGAATAAGCCCAGAATAAACAACCGTCTGCGCATTACCGTCGGAACGGATGAACAGATGGATGAATTAATATTGTTTTTAAAAAAGTATTTAAAAAAGTAGGAGAGATGTGAAAAATGATTAAAAATTTATTAAAGGGAATTGTAATGGGAACTGCAAATATTATTCCGGGCGTCAGCGGAGGAACTATGGCTGTTTCCATGGGAATCTATGACAAGCTGATTCATTGTCTTACACATTTGTTTAAGGAATTTAAGGAAAGCATTAAGTTTATCATACCCATTGCAATCGGCATGGTAATTGCTTTGGTAGGGCTTGCTTTTGTTATTACACCTGCATTTGAGCATTTCCCACTGCAGACAAACGGCCTGTTTATCGGTCTGATTGTGGGAGGACTTCCTGCAGTGTGGAAAAAGGTAAAGGGAAACAGTATAAAAATCGGTCATATTATTCCGTTTCTGGTCTTTTTTGTGCTTGTAATCGGCATGGCTGCCATGGGCGAAACAGAAGGAAAGGCAGCTGACTTGTCTTTAAATCTGTGGTCTGTGATTAAGCTGTTTTTAGTGGGGGTACTGGCCTCTGCAACTATGGTTATTCCGGGTGTCAGCGGTTCCATGATGCTGCTTGTAATCGGATATTATAATCCCATTGTGGCGACTATTAAGGAATTTGTGGAAGCGCTGGTGTCCTTTAATATTTCGGAAATACTGAGATGCTGCGGTATTCTGGTTCCCATGGGAATCGGAATTGTTGTGGGTATTTTTGCCATTGCAAAAGTGATTGAGATTATTTTTGAAAAGTTTCCTCTTCATGCATACTGGGCAATTATCGGTCTGATTGTTGCCTCTCCTTTTGCAATTCTGATGGTTTCGGAGCTGGGAGTAATTACAGTAATCAGCGTGCTGACAAGTATTGTAACCTTTGTAATCGGTTTCATTATTGCAATGAAGCTTGGCGACTAGTTTGAAAAAAGAGGATTGGCATGGAAGCATATACGGATTTTGCCAGGGTGTATGATACCTTTATGGATGATATTCCTTATCAGGAATGGGCGGATTTCCTGGCAGCTTTAATTGAAAAATACGGAATTTCCAAGCCCGCAGACAGGAGGGATTCTGTCAGGGAGTGTTCCGGACAGGAAGAGAAAGCGCTTGAAATGGAAAGAAATCTGGTATTGGATTTAGGCTGCGGAACAGGAACGTTGACAGAGCTTCTTTACCGGAAAGGTTATGATATGATCGGCATTGATAATTCAGAGGAAATGCTGAATATAGCCATGGAAAAGAAGGAAAAGACAAACAGCGAAATTTTATATTTGTGTCAGGATATGAGGGATCTTGATTTATACAGCACCATAGGGACTGTAATCAGTGTCTGTGACAGCATCAATTATCTGCTTGAGGACGAAGAAATTCTGGATACCTTCCGGCTTATAAATAATTATCTGTATCCGGGCGGAATTTTTATCTTTGATTTTAATACGGTGTATAAATATGAAACAGTAATCGGCGATACTACGATTGCGGAAAACCGTGAGGAATGCAGTTTTATCTGGGAGAATTTTTATCATGGAAAAGAGCATATCAATGAGTATGATTTGACGGTTTTTGTAAAAGAGGAGGATGACAGAGAGTTGTTCCGCCGTTTTTGTGAAATCCATTATCAGAGAGGATATACGCCGGATGAAATGAAGGAATTTGTGAAACAGTCAGGAATGGAGCTTTTGGTTATGCTGGATGCGGATACTCATAAGGCGCCTGCTGAGAAAAGTGAGCGCGTATACGCAGTATGCAGGGAAAAAGGAAAGTGAGAAATATGCCAGATTATATTGTGAGAGCTGCGGCTGCAAATGCGCAGATAAGGGCGTTTGCAGCTTCAACAAGGGAGTTAGTGGAAACCGCAAGAGGAATACATGATACAAGCCCGGTTGCAACGGCTGCCTTAGGCAGGCTTTTGACCGGAGGCGTTATGATGGGGGCCATGTTAAAGGGTGAAAAGGATTTATTGACGCTGCAGATAAAGGGCGATGGCCCTTTAAAGGGAATGACGGTAACTGCCGACAGCAGGGGAAATGTGAAGGGCTATGCCCTGGAGCCGCAGATAATGCTGCCTCCCAGCCCTTTGGGAAAGCTGGACGTGGGGGGAGCCATCGGGAATGGTTCCTTACGTGTTATTAAGGATATGGGATTAAAAGAACCCTATGTGGGGCAGACTGTTTTACAGACAGGAGAAATTGCGGAGGATTTAACATATTATTTTGCTGTTTCCGAACAGGTACCATCCAGTGTGGGACTTGGCGTATTAATGGAAAAGGACAATACTGTAAAGCAGGCAGGAGGATTTATTATTCAGCTGATGCCTTTTGCTGATGAAGAAATTATCAGCAGGCTGGAAAGGAATCTGGCTGCCTTTTCCACAGTGACCAGGGTGCTGGATGAAGGAAAAACACCGGAGGATATGCTTAAGCTTTTGCTTGACGGGCTGGATCTTGCGATTACGGATACCATGCCCTGCCGGTTTCATTGTGACTGCAGCAAAAAACGTGTGGAAAGGGCAATTATCAGTATCGGTAAAAAGGACATTGAAGAAATGATTGCTGACGGCAGGGAAATAGAAGTAAATTGTCAGTTCTGCAATACTTTTTACCGTTTCTCCGTTGATGAGCTAAAGCGTGCTTTTTATTCCCGCGTGCAATGAGTCAAAGTCATGCTTGCATGACCTTGACGAAT
>CAZDPE010000115.1:1857-6963 GCA_964507235.1 uncultured Lachnospiraceae bacterium | reverse complement strand
AACGCATTTAAGATCATTCTTCCCAACCTGAACGCAAAGACGGAACAGAAAGAACTGGAAAATGCTGGTTCAGAAAATAGCACGGAAGAAGAAAAAGTGATTGCGCTGGCAAAGGAACGGGGATTTGTCACAAGAAAAGAGGTTGAAATACTGCTGGGTGTCGGACAGACAACATGCGGACGTCTGCTGAAGCAAATGATAGGAAACGGGCTTATTGTCCAGGAAGGCAAGGGAAAGAACACCCATTATTGCCTTTCAATAAAAAAAAGGTAACATAGAGTCAGTATTATATACTGGTTCTTTTGCTGCAAAAGGCTTTGTACGAATAAATATATGAAGTATGGAAAAGGAGTATTGATTATGAAGGTGGTTAGAGAAGGCAGCAGATTGAAAATAATGAGCGGCATGAGTCAGGTGTGGATTGAGCCATGGGGGAAAAATTCCCTGCGGGTACGTATGACCTGCGAAGCCAAAATGGATGAAAATGATTGGGCATTAACGGAAAAAACAGAAGAATGTGAAGCTGTCATCACAGAAGAAGAGGTGGATATTACCGATCCCTGGTATCAGGGAGAAGAGTGGACAAAGTATCATATGACGGGTTACAGATACACACTGGTAAATGGTAAAATTACGGTTAAAATTAATCCGGAGGGATGGCTCAGCTTTTATAATCAGAAGGGAGAATTGCTGACTGCCGAATATTGGAGGAACAGGGACAGAATTAACCGGTATGCAGTGCCTTTGCGCGTTGGTGCAAGGGAAATGAAGCCGGTCCAGGGAACACAGGATTATGAGCTGACGGCGAGATTTGAAGCTTATGATGATGAAAAAATCTTTGGCATGGGGCAGTATCAGGAGAAGAATTTGAATAAAAAAGGAGCAATTCTTGAGCTTGCCCATAGAAACAGCCAGGCCAGCGTTCCTTTTATGGTGTCCAGCAGAGGATATGGTTTTTTCTGGAATAATCCGGCGATTGGAACGGCTGTTTTTGGCGCAAATAAGACGGAATGGTATGCAAAGCGTACAAAGAAGATGGATTATTTTATTACAGCAGGAGATACGCCTGCTGAAATTGAAGAGCAATACAGTGCTGCTACAGGCAGAACTCCTATGATGCCTGAATATGGACTGGGTTATTGGCAGTGTAAGCTTCGTTACCGCAGCCAGGAAGAAATTCTGAATGTGGCAAGGGAGCATAAGAAAAGAGGGCTTCCTATGGATGCAATTGTTGTGGATTTCTTTCACTGGTCCATGCAGGGAAATTTTGAATTTGAAAAAAGAGATTGGCCGGATCCTGATGCTATGGTGAAGGAATTGAAGGAGCTTGGTATTGAAACTGTAGTTTCCGTGTGGCCCACAATTGACGAAAGAAGCAAATATTTCAGTGAAATGAATGACAATGGGTATCTTGTAAGAACGGACAGGGGAAACGGAAATCATATGACCTGGATGGGAAATGTTATGTTTTACGATACAACCCATCCAGGGGCAAGGGAATTTGTCTGGAACAAGTGTAAGGAAAATTATTATAAGAAGGGAATCAGAATTTTCTGGCTGGATGAGGCGGAACCGGAATACGGACCCTATGACTTTGATAATTATCGTTATTATGCCGGACCTGCGCTGCAATGCTCCAATATTTATCCTGTCATGTATGCAAAGGGATTTTATGACGGGCTGAAAGCAGAAGGAGAAAAAGAAATTATGAGCCTTGTGCGCTGTGCATGGGCGGGCAGCCAGAAATATGGCGTATTGACCTGGTCAGGCGACATTCATTCGTCCTTCCGCGCTATGAGGGAGCAGCTTCAGGCCGGGCTTAATATGGGAATGGCAGGTATACCATGGTGGACTTCCGATATTGGCGGATTTATTGGAGGAGATATAAAAGACCCCGGTTTTCAGGAACTGCTTCTGCGCTGGTTTGCATGGGGCGCGTTTTGTCCGGTGTTCAGAATGCATGGAGAGCGTTCTCCCTGGTATGAAAGGGAGCGGGAATTTATTGATGGTGTCCGTCAGCTGACTTCGGGGCAGGATAATGAAGTCTGGAGTTTTGGTGAAGAAAATTATGAAATATTAAAGAAATATCTATTTATCAGAGAAAAACTGCGTCCATATATCAGAGAATGTATGAAAAAGGCAAGTGAAACAGGAGAGCCTGTTATAAGACCTCTGTTTTTTGATTTCCCTGAGGACAAACAGTGCTGGGATACAGAAGATGCTTATATGTTTGGCAGCGATATACTGGTAGCTCCGGTCATGGAAGCCGGAGTGGAAGAACGGAAAGTGTATCTTCCGTCAGGCTGCACCTGGACAGAGAGCGCAACAGGAAAAATATATGAAGGTGGGAAAACAATATCGGCCAAAGCAACGATTGATATCATTCCTGTTTTTATAAGGGAAGGAACAAATCACGAAGTTTACTAACAATAGAAAGCACGATCCGCGAACTTTCTATTGTCATGAATAAAATACCTCGCGGCATTCGTCAAAGTCATGCTTGCATGACCTTGACTCATTGCACGCGGGAATAAGGTTCCAAAAGGATGCCCTCTGCGGCATATCAAGGCTCTTTCCCTCAAAAGCAGTAAATTGGCAGTAAATCCAGCTTGAAATAATATTCCATAATGGCAGAAAAAGTAATATAGTATTATTTTTGATACAATAAATCAGTTTATAAATTTAAAATAAGCAATATAATTTCAATGTTGGTACACAAAAACAATAGTTTAAAATAAGCATTTGCATTGAGGTTTTAAAGAGGATATTTCACGAGCAATATATTTTTAAAAAATTGCTGCGAATAATTAACAAATCTCAAAAAATGGGATGAAACACTTGAAAACGGCATTTTGAAATGTTAGGATTAAATTAAGATAAAAGGTTAATTATTGCTTTAATATTTGGAGCCTGAAAGTGTTTTTTGCAGTGTGTTAAGGGAGAGAAAATAGGTATGAACAAGATTTCAAGGAGAATGAAAAGACTGTTGGCTGTGCTGCTTGTGGAAATTGTAGTTGCTGTTAATGTAATTACAAGCTATGCAAATACATCAGAGGAAACATCTTATGTGGTAACCACGGATGATAACGGCGATGTAAATGTTGAAAAAGTAGATAGTCCGAGTGAAAGTCCTAGTCCGGATGAAACAGAAACGCCAACAACAGAGATTACTGAAAGTGAACCGCAGGATTCGGAAACGCCTGCAGCCGGCACTGAAAATGCTGATCAAACAGTGCAGCCGACGGAGGCTGATGCTGACGTGGTTCCCAGTGCAATTATTCCGGTTGATACACCTACAGAAGTGCCTGTTTCATTAGAGGAAGGAGAAACGCCTACAGAAAGCCCAACAGTAACACTTGCGACAGAAGAAACGGAAACGCCTGGAGCAGATGCAGAAACGACATATACAGCAGAGGTAACGGCAACACCTGAAGCAAAGGCAGCAACAACACCTGAAGCAGATACAGAAACAACACCTACGGCAGAGGTAACGGCAACACCTGAAGCAGAAGCAACAGCAGCACTCACGACAGGAACAGAAGAAACAGCTGCAGCGGAAGCAACGGAAACGCCTGAAGCAGAAGCAGCAGCCACGCCTGAAGGAGATACAAAAACGACACCTACAGCAGAGGTGACGGCAACCCCTGGAGCAGAAACAACACCTACGGCAGAAATAACAGCAACCCCTGAAGCAGAAGTAACAGCAGCACCCACGACAGGAACAGAAGAAACAGCTGCAGCGGAAGCAACAGAAACGCCTGAAGCAGATGCATCAGAGGCTCCCACAGCGGAAGCAACGGGAACGCCTGAAGCGGCTGAAAACGAAGTTGAATTATTGGGCGGACTTTTTACATTGAGGTCTTCTTATAGTGGGCAGGAAAAATCGAAAACTGCAGCGGAGCTGTTGAAAGAAATAAATGAAATAGTTGATGATTATTCTATTTATACAAACGAACTGGATCTTAACGGTCATATACAAGCAGATATTGCGGCGGCAGTATTGAATGTCGGAGAACCCGGGGAGGTCGGAAGCGATAAAATATATGACGCTGTAGAACAAGACTGCTATATTGGCGAAATTAATATTGCGGATGGATATAGGATAGATTTTGGCGATATAACGGGAGATGTCGTGCTGGATAATCCGGTTGTCTATACGGATGAAGAAACCGGAAAAGAATATCAAAGATATATATATACAGATGAAGACGGAAACTACCTTACCGAGTATACTGATGAAGATGGGAAAACCTATAAGGCAGCAACCGGCTATATTCTGGTTGTAAAGACAAATGAAAATGGCAGCCAACAAGTTTTTTATATGAATAAAAGCGGTGGCGAAACAGACCAAAGCGGTAATCCAGATTTAAACGTTGTAAGCGCTGTAGACGAAGAGAGCGGCAAAATTAATATCGAAGAAAATCTGGGTAAAATCGCAGAACTGGCATTGGAATTATCCAATCTTGATGATACAGAGGACACTGTTGTCGATTTATCCATGAGTGACAAAAACAATCAAAAAGCCATAATTAACACAAAGTCAAGCAATGCGGAAGTTACCGTAGTCAATATCAAAATGGGGGTAAATGAATGGGGGGGATATATTGGCGAAGAAAATACTGCAAATAACAGTTTACAGGCTGACAAAATTCAGATTTATAAAAATGAGAATCAGATATGTATCATCAATATGCAAATCGATGACTGGAGCGATGACACCGTAATAGACCTGCAAAAATTTAGCGTAAACGGGGTTGGGTCGGATGGAAACTCCGCCGATGAAAACATTCAGAAACTTGCGGATGAGATTGTCTGGAATTTCGGGAATTACAGCGGAACGATTAATATTTCTGGAAGCATTGTAGGAAAAATAATTGCGCCTTTTGCAACCATTATAAATAAAGCAACAAGCACAGGTTCTGCGATTGCAGAAAAATTTATAGTAGGCTCCGGCGAATGGCATAGTTCATCGACATCGAGTCCGTCACCGAGTGAATCACCGAGTCCGTCACCGAGTGAATCACCGAGTCCGTCACCGAGTGAATCACCGAGTGAATCACCGAGTCCGTCACCGAGTGAATCACCGAGTCCGTCACCGAGTGAATC
>CAZDPE010000115.1:0-1757 GCA_964507235.1 uncultured Lachnospiraceae bacterium | reverse complement strand
GTGAATCACCGAGTCCGTCACCGAGTGAATCACCGAGTCCGTCACCGAGTGAATCGCCAAGCCCGACACCAACGGCAACGCCAACGGCGACACCAACAGCAACGCCAACGGCGACACCAACAGCAACGCCAACCGCGACACCTACAGCGACGCCAACGGCAACGCCTACAGCAACGCCAACGGCAACACCGACAGCAACGCCGACGGCAACACCAACCGCGACGCCGACGGCAACGCCAACAGCAACGCCAACGGCGACACCAACAGCAACGCCAACCGCGACACCGACGGCAACACCGGAAGTGACGCCTACGCCGACCACGACGCCTGAAGTGACGCCTACGCCGACCGCAACACCGGAAGAAACACCCACGGCAACGCCGACCGCGGAGGTAACCCCTACACCTGCTGGAGAAGAAACGCCTACGCCTGAGATTCCTGATGAACCGGAAACACCGGATACTCCTACAGTAAATGAACCGGAAATAACTGATGTACCTGAAAATCAGGTATTAGGGGCAACCAGAATTCGTGAGGGAAGTACAGAAGCGGCAGTACTTGGAGCTAAGCGTAGTGTGGAATATGCAGTGCTTGGTAAGAGGAGAAGACCTGCTACCGGAGATAGTTTAGCAATTTTTGCCTGGATGATTGTGTTATGTGCAGCAATTGGCGGAGCACTTGCAACTATGATGAAGATGAGGAACGGCAAAAGGAAAAAATAAATAAACAGGAGCTTGTGGAATGTGTAAAAGGATTGTTGTTCTGCTGATGGCAGGTGCACTTTTAGTGGCTGCCGGATGTGGGAATAAAACAAAAAGTTCCGATGAAATAATTGAAGAATCAGCAGTGGAGGACTCCACTGCTGATTCTGATAATATCGAAGCGGAAGCGGAAGCGGAAGAAGGAAATGAATTAGATAATGAGGAAGAACAGGAAACCGTTGTTTTTGAAAATGGGGTGCTTTCCTGCTCGATACCTGAGGGATTTGAACCCCATCCGGATGAAGAAGGGCTGTATATCCATAAAAATTATCCTAAGGATGTTTCCACTATCAGTTATGTTATTTCTGAAAGCGATGAAGATACTTCAGACCTCACGAAGGATAATTTTAAAGAAATGCTGGAAGCTGAATATATGAGTGAATATGGCGATGAAGTTGAAGTGAACATTACTGAGTTTGAAGAAATTAAAGTGGATGGGAGAAATGGGCTGCGTATCATGCTTGACTGCGAATTAAAAGGGCAGGAATATGAGCAGCTGATGTATTTGCTCTTTAATGGGGAAGAAACCCATATCCTGGATTTTACGCAGGAAAAAGGCGGAAAATGGATGGATAAATTTATTGAATGTGGTGATTCGCTGACATTTGAACAATAGAAAGCACGCTTTGCGAACTTTCTATTGTCATGAATAATAAAATGAAGATAAAAATAAAAAAAGGAACCTTTTACAAAGGTTCCTTTTTTACAGAGGTGCAGAATGGAAGAACGTTTAATAGACAGGCTTTTGAAGAAAGAATTTTCGGTACATAATGTAGTTTTTAAGGTGGTGGATATAGTATTTATTTTCTGCCTGTTTCTGTTTGGGTTTTTACTGCGTTTAAAATTGATGCCGATTGAGTCGGCAGATTATTTTGGATTTTTAAAAGAATGGATGCAGACTATAAGGGATAATGGCGGTTACAGATCTTTATCCATGGAGATATCGAATTATACTTCTCCTTATATGTATATAATGACAATATTGTCTTACCTTGA
>CAZDPE010000114.1:0-6984 GCA_964507235.1 uncultured Lachnospiraceae bacterium | reverse complement strand
AAAGAAGCGGAATTTGATATTATGTACGGCAGCGGAATATCAAAAGAGGGGGATATCCTGGATTTGGCGGCAGAGGTTAACATCATTAATAAAAGCGGTTCCTGGTATTCTTATAACGGGACTAAAATTGCCCAGGGGAGAGAAAGTACAAAAGCCTATCTTCTGGAACACCCTGATTTTATGCTTGAAGTAGAAAAGAAGGTAAGGGAACATTATCATCTTCAGACCTGGGATGGAGCCGCCTTGGAAATGAGGGTGGAAGAAGAATAGCCGGTTTGGAATCGCCGAATGAAGAAAAAAACGAAAAAGGAGATGGAAAACAATGAAGATAATGAATCAGAAGGTAGAGCATAAGAAATTCGGGGCAGGAACAATTTTTGCCTTAAAGGATGAAAAGGTATATGTAACATTCGGGAAAATATTCGGGGATAAGTCCTTTCCTTTTCCGGAGGTTTTTATCAGCGATATGAAAATGTGCGATGAGGATGCTCAGGAAGAAATCATGGAAGATATCAGAATGATGAAGCAGAAAAATAAAGAATAAGGAGATATTCATGGAGAAAAACAGTTATGTGATTACAAAGAATAATGGTGTTATGGCAGGCGGTGAGGCAAAGAAAGCTGAAATCGTAAGGGAAATCAGCTCAAGAGAAGAGTTGGAGGAACTGATTGAGAGAATTCCTTTTATCCAGACAATTCAGGCCCCAAACAGTAAAATAAGAAAATCTGTTTATCAGACGGCAATGGAAAAATATGATGATTTAGAATGGGTCAGCATCATTAAGACTGTGCATCTGCGTATGGCGGAAGGGCGTTATGAGCAGTTTGAAGTGGATTATCTGAAAAAGGCCAGAAGGTTTTTATACGGCGAGATTTCTGTCAGGTTTGAAATACCATTTGACGGGGTGGAAAAATTTCTGAATGAAACAATAGAAAAGCAACTGAAGGAATTTTAATGGAGAATGTGAATCATGTTCCAAAAGAAGGAATATATATTTAATGAAAGCATGGGAGTATGCGTTGTGGCGGATATCGTAAAGCTGTCTGCTGATAAAATTAATCCGGTTCTTTATTATGTTCTGCGGCCTCTGAAAAATAAGGAAAAGGTATCTTATATCCCGGTAGAGCATCACCAGGTTGCCCTGCGGAAGCTGATTGCTCCGGATGAGGCGCGTCAGAAACTGGCACAGAAAGAAAAATTAGGGGTTTTTGAAAAAGAAGAAGCTGAATTTGTTTTAAGAAATAATACAAAAGAAGAATAAAATGCCTGAAAATGGAAATAATTGGTAATATCCTAACAGGCTGATGCAGAAGTGCCCGGCAGGCGGTGAATGCCTGAGGGGCACTTTTATCTCGATAGGAAAAAGAAAAGGAGAGGAAAAATGAATCTGGTAGAAAAAGAATTTTTAAATTTTATGAAGAAGTTTGATGAAAATCCGTTTCAGATTGTCATAAATGGAGAATCCTGTTTTATAGGGGAAGGGGAACCTGCCTTTACCGTTATTTTCCATAGAGTTCCCGGGATGGGTGAGCTGCTGATGAGCACGTCCATTGCCTTAGGCGAAGCTTATATGAAGGGAAACATTGAAATCCAGGGGGATTTATATAATGCCCTTTATCATTTTATGGGACAAATGGGAAAGTTTTCTACGGATAAAAAGGCGTTAAAAAAACTGATTTTTTCTGCAAATACAAAGCAGAACCAGAAAAAAGAGGTATCCTCTCATTATGACATAGGGAATGATTTTTATAAATTGTGGCTGGATGAAACCATGAGCTATTCCTGCGGCTACTTTAAATCGGAAAACGACAGCCTTTATGAAGCCCAGTGCAATAAGGTGGAACGCATTCTTGAAAAGATGAATCTGAAAGAAGGAATGTCAGTGTGTGATATCGGCTGTGGCTGGGGATTTTTACTGATTGAGGCGGCAAAAAAATACAAAGTTCATGGCCTGGGAATTACATTAAGTATGGAGCAGAAAAAGAAATTTGAGGAAAGAATCAGACAGGAAGGGCTTACGGAGTATCTAAGAGTTGAGCTTTTGGACTACCGGGATTTAAAGACGTTAAATACCCGATTTGACAGAGTTGTCAGCGTAGGAATGATAGAGCATGTGGGGCGTGACAACTATCCGTTGTTTATGGAGTGCGTCAGAAATATTTTAAAGCCGGGCGGTATATTTCTTCTTCATTTTATCAGCGCTCTTAAGGAGCATCCGGGGGATGCCTGGGTAAAAAAGTATATTTTTCCGGGAGGAGTGGTCCCCAGTCTTCGTGAAATCATAAATATTGCGGGTGATTTAAGATTTTACACGGTGGATGTGGAAAGTCTGCGCAGGCATTACAGCAAAACCCTGCTTCACTGGAATGAGAATTTTCAAAAACACAGGGATGAAGTGGTGCAAATGTTCGACGAGGAGTTTGCAAGAATGTGGGAGCTGTATCTTTGCGCCTGCGCTGCCACATTTATGAACGGCATTATTGATTTACACCAGATTGTTTTCACTAATGATGTAAACAATGATCTGCCTATGACAAGATGGTATTAAGCGCAGATTCATCGTTGCAGGTGCAAAAAACGGAATTTTTCAACGGCGGCTGTACAAGCGCTTTTGTAATATGAATATCAGGCAGAAGAACAGGAGGATAACAAGGCATACGCCTGTAATAAGTCCGGCGAATTCCATGAAGCTTCGGGATTCATTTTTATAAGCTTTATTTAAAAAAGGAATTCCCAGCACAATGAAAAAATACCAGAATACCGGCGGCAGGCATTTGCGGATAAATTGTTTCAGGCAGCAGGAAGAGCGGTTTGCAGCTTTTCCGCTGTCTGTTTTTGAAAGGGGGCCTGGTTCTGCCGGCAATGGCATCATTTTAAGGGAAAAAGAATCCGCCAGATGAAAAATGCTTATCAGGGAGATGAAATATACCATTGTTCCGATTAAGGTGTGAAGCCTGTCAGGAGTCAGAATACGGCTGTAAATATGCAGTTCATCCAGATAGAGAGGAATATAAACAGCCAGGATAATCCGAAGACCATTGACGAAAATGGTAATCAGGTAGGGAAAAACGACGCTGCCCAGAATCCAGAAAAACCCCTTTTTCATAGGAAAATGGAATTTACAGCGCAGTTCTCTGCCAGGAATTTCCATGCGGTGTACAAAGGAAAAAATCAGCATGACAATGGTGATTATCATAAACCGGACGCCGCTGCAGGAAGGTGCAATGATATATTTCAGGCTTTGGTTTACATATCCCATGCCGGATATATAGGTAAAAGAAATACCGCTTAAGATACTGACCCACTTTGTGGCAGGGGTCAGTATCCATGTAAGTTCATCACTTCCGGCCCGGCTGTAAAATAACTTAAGACCGAAAAGGATGAGTAAGCCTGTGAAATAAAAGATGATGTTTTGTCTGAGGATTGTTTTTATTTTTTGTAAATTCATGTAGTTTACCTTTGTATGAAAGAAGTCTGCTTTCTTTTTTTAATGTGATAGAATAGTCTGATAACCAGGATACCCGCCATAAGTGCGATAAGAATAATACTGCCGGGCTCGGAATAGGCTCTGTAGCCGCCGCCAACTGCAAGGTTGGAAACCTGAAGGGGCAGAGGAAGTGCCTGGTCAACATCGTCGGCGTCAGCCTCCGGATTCCGAATAACATCAATTACCGCAATAAAAGAGGTATAGGGTGTCATGATACTGTAATCAAGTCCGATTTTAGTCACTTCTTCTTTTACAGAAGGGTCATCCTTGCTGTAGTCATAAGCCATAAGCCTTTCCAGCCTGGTACGAGCCCAAAGATAACTGATGGCATCATTATCTTCCTCTTTTTTTGATATCGGCAACGGAAAGTTCCTTTTGGTAATTCCGGCCTCCTGTTTTCCGGTAATTTGAATAGTTCCGGCGGTTTCGCCCTTCCATTTGCCAAACAGGACGATTGGCCTTTGTGAAAATAAAGTGGCGGGAACAGAAGGCTCTACATCATAAGTTTCAAAACCGTCAAAGGTAATATTGATATTTGTCATAAGGGGCGTTTGTATGTAAGTGCGGAAACGCTCTGCTGTTTCTTCAGCATCCGCCGAATCCGTAAACAACGAAGGATTCGCCAAGTCCTGCTTTGGCGATTCCGCTAATCAGATAATCGTTAACCGAGCTGCCGATGCCGAAGGAAAAGAAGCTGGATTTATCCATATTTTCATTTATGATATCAAAAATATTCTGTTCTTCCGAAATATAACCATCTGAAATTACCACAATGCTGTGGGCGATATTTTCATCCAAGGGGACAGCAAGGGCATCTTCAAGGGCGGGGGCGAGGGAGGTTCCGCCGTAAAACCCTTTTGCTTATCAATCAGTCTGAGGGCTTCCTTAATATTTTTTTCTGCAGCAGGAAGGGATTCCGGGGACATTTGGGTGGATGCGCCGGAAAATAATATGAGATTAAATTTATCAGTTTCTTTCAGGTTTGTAACCAGGTTTTGAATCAATACATGAAATAAGCTGGCGGTTTATACTTATTTTATTGGTGAAAATGTATATTCCGCAGCTTATGAATGATATGGCTGAACCTGTTGCCTGCAATTTTAAAATTTGTTTTTAGCCGCTTGCATAAATTCATTGGTTTTGTTATTGTAATTATATGTAATCGTGTTTAAATATTTCTAAAATCTGAAACACGTTCTTTGTCCCTTATGCAAAAGGGATGTGATAGGTTTTCCGGCTTATCGCCATAATATTTCAATTAATTTTAACAGAGTTTGTAAGCGGTGGAAGGGAAGCTGCGCCTGATTCTTTTCAGAAACTTCTCTTTCAGAGCGGAAAGCTCGGAAGGAGGAAAATGTCTGTAAAGGAGAAAAAACAAAAAAATGCGGAACAGTTTGAGGATATCAGATATAGTGAAACCATACCTGAAGAAATCCTTAATGAATTGACACCGGAAATTATCGAACAATATTTTATATGGGATGAAGTGACAAAGAGGGAGCTGGAACTTTATCCATGGCTGATATTGCCGTTAATCAGGGAAGTATTTCATAAGGTGTATCCGGAAGGAATAGAAATAAAGCTGATTTCTACGGAATATGTTGTCAGACGGATACATAAAAGAGGAAACTCAACACTGGAATCTATTTATGCCGACATAGCAGTACAGATAGGAAACAGGGATATCTATCATCTGGAGTGTCAGATGAAAGGGGATAAAGAAATGGTTCTGCGCATGCTGGAATATGATATTCATATCGGTATGGTACACGGGATAAAGAATCCTCAAAAAGATTCGGTTTCAAATGCCAGGCTGGAGGTGCTGATGCCAAGAAGTGTGATTTTATATCTCAGTCATACAGGAAATGCTCCGGCAGAAGAAATCTGCCTTATCCGCTTTTCAGACGGAACATCTCATGAGTATCGCGTACCGGTTGTGAAAGTACAGGATTATACGCCTGAGATGATTAGGAACAGGCATCTTAATATGCTGATACCCTTTCTTCCTATACGATTCAGGAAACATATTAATAAGAAGAAAAACGGAATAAAAATACCGGTATCCGAAGCAGTTAGAAAGAATTTGACAGAATTTATATGGGAATGTATCATGATTATAGACCGTGAAAAAAGTAACGGAACACTGACAGATGTGGCAGGAAAGGATATCATAGAATTTTTAAGTATAACCTGTGAACATCTGCTGAAGGATGAGCCTGAACTGAAAAAGGAGGTGCATGAGATCATGGAACCGACAATCCTACTGACCAGGGAGAAGGCAGATATTAAAATTAAGCTGATAAGAGAAGAGGCAGAAGAGAAGATTCAAAAGATGCTGGAAGAAACAGAAGAAAAGAAGCGTCAGCTGCTGGAAGAGGCAGAAGAGAGGCAGCGTCAGCTGCTGGAAGAGGCAGAAGAGAGGCAGCGTCAGCTGCTGGAAGAGGCAGAAGAGAAGAAGCGTCAACTGCTGGAAGAGGCAGAAGAGAGGCAGCGTCAACTGCTGAAAGATACAGAAGAAAAGCGGGAAGATAGTATTAAGAAAGCCATTGCAAGATATCAGAAAGGCGGTCAAGGCTGTCAGGAAGTAAAGGAATGCATCAAAGACATTTTTTCCATGGAGGAAGCAGAAGCAGAGGAAAAAATGGAGAAATACTGGAAGGCCTGACTTTTACCTTCATTTCAAATGAATACAGTGAAAATAGAAAATTTTCAATAAAAAATCATTCCTGACACGTATCTTTAACAGAGATTATCAGGAAAGGATAGTGTTTATAAAAAAATGGCTTTCAATTTTAAGTATGTGTTTGTGTTTGGGACTGCTGGCAGCCTGTATGGGCATTAACAGCGGCGGTTCAGAAAACGACGGTGTGGGTAAAGTGGAATACGAAAATCCGGAAGAAGAACCGGAACAGGAAAAAGAAGTGCAGATACCGGGAGAAGGAATTGCTTCAGGGCAGGAAGAGGTCATAAAGCTATGCCATGTGGTCAGCATAGATGGTGACAATCTGCTGCTGGCGGAAGAAGGAGAAGATGCCGCAGGTGTTTACAGAATCGGAATAAACGGAGTAAATATTCTGTCTGAAGAGGGCAGCGGCCTGCCGGAGAGTGAAATAAAAGAAGGCAGCATGATTGATGTTGTTTTTAGCGGATACATAGAAGAAACATTTCCGGGCAGGCTTTGTGATGTAACGGCTGTTAAAATAAAAGAAAAGGAATTTGATAGCCTGTGCAGCATTTATCTTACTGTGCTTGAGGAGCTTTGGGAGGTGGATGGTGCATTAAACAGCGATATAACTGTGGCAGGAATGGATTTGTCCGCAACCGGCCTTTCCTATGCAGAACAATCGGCACTGGCCTGGCGCTTTGGTGAAATCCATGGAGTTGAGATAATACAGGGAACGTTTGAAGAACTGGCGGAACCGGGCTACATTAATGAGGAAGAACTTTATTCCCGCGTGCAATGAGTCAAAGTCATGCTTGCATGACCTTGACGAAT
>CAZDPE010000113.1:0-7012 GCA_964507235.1 uncultured Lachnospiraceae bacterium | reverse complement strand
CAGCATAATAAATATCCCCTCTTCTCATTTCAACACACACCCTTCATTCCAACAGGATATTTTTAGTCCATCAGACGGCCCGCAAAGCGCGCCGCGTTTGGTTAATATGTAGTATAACCGTATTGTCAGAAGGTATTCAAATGCAGCTAAAAATCCTGATAATAATCTTTTGTACACAGGACTTTGCCGCCTTTTTCATATACTCTTGGTATTCTTTTTCCCAAATCGCAGACAAGCTCATAATTAAAGCGGCCGGAAAGGCTTCCTAACTGCTCCGCCGTAATCTCCTGACTTCCGTCCCTGCCAATGAGCGTGACCAAATCCCCTTCTTCTGCTTCTTTTATACCGGAAACATCCACCATAAACTGATCCATGCATACTCTCCCGAGCACCGGCGCTTTCTTTCCATGAATCAGCACATATCCCCTGCCGGAAAGACCTCTTGGATAACCGTCCCCGTATCCTACGGGAATGGTGGCAATTCTCATCTTTTTATCAGCCGTAAAAGTACCGCCGTAGCTGACCTCAGTTCCTTTTTCTATCTCTTTCACATAAACAATATGACTGTATAAGGAAAGCGCCGGTTTAAGCGCTACAATATTTCTTTTTACCTCTTCAGACGGCCATAATCCATAGAGCGTGATTCCGGCCCTCACCACATCCATATTCGCTTCAGGCAGTTCTATAATTCCTGCACTGTTTGAACAATGCTTAACCGGTACATGATAGCCGGTTTCCTTTTCAATTTTCCTGATAAATTCCTGAAAAACTGCCAGCTGTCTGTATGCGGCCTCTTTATCACTTTCATCTGCCCTTGCAAAATGAGTAAAAATTCCCTCTATCTCTATTCCTTCTGTCAAAAGCGTTTCCTTCACAAAGGATAGCCCCTCATCATCCGGTCTGATACCGATACGGCTCATCCCTGTGTCAACCTTAATATGAACCCTTGCCTTTGCAGCTTTCCCTTCATCAGCAAGGCCCTTAACCACCTTGGACAGTTCAGATAATGTATCCCGCCTGAATACGGTTATCCTGACTTCCTGCTCAACCAACTGTTTATAGCTGTAGGGAAAAGTAAAGCCCAAAATCAGAATCGGTTTCCTTATTCCCGCCTTTCTTAAAATAAAGGCTTCTTCCGCCGTTGCAACTGCAAAGCCAAACATATAGCCGACAGGTTCCAGCTCCCGGGCAATCGGGATTGCCCCATGCCCGTAGCCGTCTGTTTTAATGACCCCTATCATTTTTGTTTCAGAGGCAATATTGGCTTTCATATGGTCCATATTTTCCCTGACAGCATCAAGATTTATTTTGGCATATACCCTTTGATAGTCTTCCCGCATCTTACTGTATCCTCTTTTCTTATTCCTCATCTAAGAACCTGACAAACTCCTTCTATAATATCGGCAGCCGTCATTCCATAGCGGCCTCTCTTTTCCGATGCTTTCTCTCCTGCTCTGCCATGCAGACAGCAGCCAATGCATGCTGCTTCAAAAAAAGCATTCCCCTGGGCCAGAAGGCCTCCGATAATTCCAGCCAGCACATCACCGCTGCCCGCTGTTGCCATACCGTCATTTCCTGTCAGATTCATATAAACCTGCTCAATATCGGGAGATGACACAAGCGTTACCGCATCTTTTCCCACTACCACACAGCCGAATTCCCTGGCCAAAGCTTTAACTGCCTGCCCTGGTTCTTTCTTGTATTCTTCCATGGAAATTCCGGCCAGCCTGACAAATTCTCCCGGATGAGGCGTCATAATAATATGTCTTCTTTCATAAGCACGGACCGCTTCCCGTAAATCATTATTTTCGGCTATCAGATTTAATCCGTCTGCATCTATAACCATGGGCAGCTTTCCCTGCTTTAAAATCTGCTTCATCAATAAGCAGGCATTCCTTTCCTTTCCCATGCCCGGACCTGCCACTAAAACATCAGCCCATTTTACCGCTTCTTCCACTTTTGCTTCATCAGGCGCTTCCTTATAAGTATAAAGCAGGGCTTCCGGAAGGGAACTTTGTAAAATTTCCCGGTTTTCTTCCGGCGTAATAATTTTTACCATTCCGGCTCCTGTCCTCAATATGCTTCTGCCGCATAAAACAGCTGCGCCCGCCATATCATGACTGCCGGCAATCAAAAGCACTTTTCCGAAGGTCCCCTTATTTCCTGCCGGACTTCTTTCAGGAATCAAACCTTTTATTTCCTTGTGTGAAAAAGTAAAATAAGAGGGTATTTTTTCCTTCCCTGCATTTTGGGAAATTCCTATCCGCCTGATGAAAAGCTCACCTGTCATTTTCCTGCCCGGATAGAAATAGTGCCCTGCTTTGCTGTATCCAAAAGTCACTGTAAAGTCCGCTTTTACACAACAGCCAAGTATTTTTCCGGTATCTGCACAAACCCCGGAAGGAATATCCACAGACGCAATAAGCGCGCCATTTTCTTTCAGTCTTCTGATATCCTCCACGGCTCTTTCATAAATCCCCGTTATTTCCCTTTTAAGACCGATGCCAAACAATCCATCTATAACAATATCATATTCCGCATCCGGTAATTTGCGCAGAATGGAAAACCCTAAATTTCTCAGTATGGAAAGCTGCCGCTTTGTTTCCCGGCTTGCCTTATCTTCTTCACCCGGCATATAAAATACAGCATCGGCTCCCTGCTCCGCTAAAAACCTTCCCACCGCCAGTGCATCCCCTCCGTTATTTCCGGTTCCTGCAAATATAATAATCCTGGCATTTTCCTTCATATAACTCTTTACCACGGCAGCCATTTCCATGGCCGCCCTCTCCATCAGTAAAAGAGATGGAATTCCGATTCTGTCTATAGTGCAGCTGTCATAAAACTTCATTTCCTCAGCAGTAACAATATATTGCATAATAGTTATCTCCCTGTCTATAATTTCTCCTAATATAAAAATGCGCCATATCCCTGATAAGACAATGACGCATGCAGTTATTCCTCTTTATTCAGATATTCCATATCAAACACATCAATAACATCCGCTCCGAAAATATTGTGCATATAAGTATATAATTCCTGGTTTAAAAGTTCCTGCTCCTGCTTGCGAATCAGACGCTTTTTTAACTCTATTCTGACTGCTGTAATCCATTTGGAGGTTTCATCTATTTCTGCTTTGTTTGTTTTCAATGTATCATAACATACGTCCATGGTTTTCAGCATCAATTTCTTATTGACACTGTCAATCTGTCCCGGAAGCTCTAACAGTTCATCTTCATATTCTGCAAGCTTGTCGTTACATTCGCTAATCAGGCGCTTATTTTCCTCAATTTTGCTTTCCGCCTTCTTATCCTTACCGCTGGAAGCCTCTTCAGCATTTGCCACGATTTCATCCATAAGCTTTTTCTTTAAAGCCTTTATTTTTTTAATTTCAGTGCCTGCTTTTCCCTGTCTTTTAATAAGCTCATTCAGTTCATCCTTAAGCTTTAGCAGCTGCTTATCAGGCTGTGCCTTTGTAAAAAGCTGATGCCACTTATTATCCAGTGTCAATATCGGGATTTTTTTCCCTTCCAGCGCCGCTTTAAACTTCTCATCCGATTTTGACATATGCCCGCCTCCTGCCTTAAAATCCATTCAAAGCATAAAAATCAGCTAAACATTCCCATTTTGCTCATATCTGTTTATATTATACGTAAGTTTCATAAGACTGTCAGATAAATGCACATTTTCAACCTGTATATCTTTTGGAACATTCAAATCAACATGGGCAAAATTCCAGATACCTCTGACTCCGTCTTTTACCAGCTGCTCTGCCACTGCAACCGCCCCGGACTTCGGAATCGTTAAAACGGCAATATCAATATTATTCTCCCTGACAAACGCAGACATCTCTTCCATGGGCCTTACTTCCATACTCCTGATTTTCTTACCATAAAGAACCGGATTGTTGTCAAACATGCCTTTAAATATAAAGCCCCGTCTTTCAAAATTCATATAATTTGCAAGCGCCTGTCCCAAATTGCCTGCACCGATAATAATAAGATTGTGCTTCTTATCAAGTCCTAAAATCTTGCCTATTTCCTCATACAGGTATTCCACCTTATAACCATATCCCTGTTGTCCAAAACCGCCAAAGTTATTAAAATCCTGACGAATCTGAGAAGCCGTTACCTTCATAATATCACTGAGTTCCTGGGATGAAACACGCTCAATTCCTTCATCCTTCAATTCTCCCAAATATCTGAAATATCTTGGCAAACGGCCAATTACCGCCTGAGAAATTTCTTTATTTTCCACTTCGACTGCCCCCTGAAAATTTAATAAATTACCCATATTATTATCATATCTCAATGTTAAAAAAATGTCAATTCATTGACAGAACTGTTTTCAACCGTTAAACTGTAACAGGAAATAAGGAAATATGCATAAAAAAGGATGTGGAATCATGATTTTATCCTGTCAGAATATATCAAAAGCATTTAACGAAAAAAGTATATTAAGCGACGTTTCCTTTCATATTGAAGATTATGATAAGGCTGCTGTTGTAGGCATTAACGGCGCAGGCAAAACAACGCTCCTTCGGATTATTGTCGGCGAACAAACTGCTGATTCAGGTATTGTCACTCTTTCCAAAGGAAAAACACTTGGTTACCTTGCCCAGAATCAGGCCGTAAACAGCGACAACACTATTTATGACGAGCTGCTGAGCGTAAAAGCTGATGTCATTGATTTGGAAAAGCAGCTCCGGCAGACAGAAGCTGATATGAAAACGGCAGATGAACATACCCTGAACCAGCTTATGGAAAGCTATACACGGCTTAATCATGCCTTTGAGCTTGCAAACGGCTATGCCTACAAAAGCGAGCTTACCGGGGTTTTGAAAGGTCTTGGCTTTTCAGAGGAGGAGTTCGGCAAGCCCATTGCAGCTCTTTCCGGCGGTCAGAAAACCAGAGTTGCCCTCTCAAAGCTGCTGCTTTTAAAGCCTGATTTAATTATCCTGGATGAGCCTACAAACCACCTTGATTTAAATTCCATTGCATGGCTTGAAACCTATCTTCTGAATTATAAGGGGGCTGTTATCATTGTATCCCATGACCGGTATTTCCTCGATAAAATAGCAAACAAAGTCATTGAAATTGACCAGGCAAAGGCAACTGTCTTCACTGGTAATTATTCTGATTATGCAGTTAAAAAGGAACAACTCCGCATTGCCGCATGGAATGCCTATATCAATCAACAGCAGGAAATCAAACATCAGGAAGCGGTCATTGAAAAGCTCAGAAGCTTTAATCGCGAGAAATCCATTAAACGGGCTGAAAGCCGTGAGAAAATGCTGAATAAAATTGAAGTTCTTGACAAGCCCACACAGACCCGGAGCGATATACATATGGTTTTGACTCCAAAGTGCACAAGCGGTAACGATGTGCTTCATATGAAAGGCCTCTCCAAAGCCTTTGGTTCCCTGCAGCTTTTCACTGATATTGAAATGGATATCAAACGTGGGGAGCATGTCGCTATTATCGGAGATAACGGCACCGGCAAAACCACCATACTGAAAATTATTAACGGGCTTTTAGAAGCAGATAAAGGAAGCATTACTCTTGGCAGCAATGTCCACATCGGCTACTACGATCAGGAACATCATGTACTTCATCCTGACAAAACACTGTTTGAAGAAATCTCTGATGCTTATCCTTCTCTTACTAATACGGAAATCAGAAATACACTGGCCGCCTTTCTTTTTACCGGAGAAGATGTTTTTAAGCTGATCAGGGATTTAAGCGGCGGAGAAAAAGGCCGGGTTTCACTTGCAAAACTCATGCTTTCTGAATCCAATTTTCTGATTCTGGATGAGCCTACAAACCATCTTGATATTATTTCAAAAGAAATCCTTGAAGACGCCATTAACTCTTATGAAGGAACTGTTCTTTATGTATCTCATGACCGTTACTTCATTAACCGCACCGCTACCCGGATTCTGGATTTAACAGGTCATAAACTCATTGGCTATCCCGGGAACTACGATTATTATCTGGGAAAAAAGGAAACCCTTGAGCGTGCTTATCTCTCATCTTTGGAAGCTCCGGTATCCAGGGAAGAAAACATTTCGGAAGGAAAGCTTGACTGGCAGGCCAAAAAGGAACAACAGGCCAAAGCCCGTAAAAAAGAAAATGATTTAAAGAAATGTGAAGAAAAAATATCAAAGTTAGAAGAACAGCTTTCCGAAATTGATGAAGAAATGCTGAAGCCTGAAATAGCTACCGACGTTGCGAAGCTTCAGGAATTAAGCGCTGACCAAAATACAATTAAGGAACAACTCTCCGGCTTATATGAGCTATGGGAAACCTTAGCCGACTGAAAAACCAAATCCGCACATAACAGATTTAGCTGGAATGTGCGGATTTCATTCATTAATAATGGAAAGCTTACAGGATACCTTCTGTCACTATTTACATTGCATCAAAAGTTTCCCTGATAGCCTTAATAAAATCAAGACTGTTTAAAATCACAGGATTTTCGCAGGTTGAAATGAGGGACAGACTTTTCGTCATCTTGCCGTCCTCCACTGTCTTAATACATGCTTTTTCCAGCTTATCAGCAAAGATAACCAGTTCTTCAATACCGTCCAGTTCTCCTCTTTTTCTGAGAGCGCCCGTCCATGCAAAAATTGTTGCAATGGAATTGGTAGATGTTTCCTCTCCCTTTAAATGTTTGTAATAATGGCGCTGTACTGTTCCGTGCGCTGCCTCATATTCATAAACACCGCTGGGAGATACCAGTACAGAGGTCATCATGGATAAATCTCCATAGGCTGTTGCCACCATATCCGACATAACATCACCGTCATAATTTTTACATGCCCATATAAATCCGCCTTCAGAACGAATTACCCTTGCTACAGCATCATAAATCAATGTATAAAAATATTCTATACCAAGCTGTTCAAATTTTTCTTTGTACTCAGCATCATAAATTTCCTGGAAAATATCTTTAAAGGTATGATCATATTTTTTGGAAATAGTATCCTTAGCAGCAAACCATAAATCCTGCTTTG
>CAZDPE010000112.1:0-7158 GCA_964507235.1 uncultured Lachnospiraceae bacterium | reverse complement strand
ACCAGTGACACGAGGATTTTCAGTCCTCTGCTCTACCAACTGAGCTATCTGGGCCCATGCTCGCTGACACATCAGTTATTGTAAAATAAGGCTCCTGCTTTGTCAAGTATTTTTTGCGGCTGAACTGTTACTTTGTGAACCGCAGCACTTGCTTTTTCAGGGCTGTTTTTTTATACTAAATTATATTTACATTCTAAAAATGATGAATTGAGGTTTATTTATGTATAAAAAAACTGCTTTATTTCTTATGATATGCTGTTTAAGCTTTTTTGCTACAGCCTGTGGACCATCCGATGAAATGATTGAGAAGGCGCAGCAGAAATACAGGGAGCTTGCCAAGGTACATAATCAGGTGGCGGATGCCCATCAGGATATCACAGATGATTCGCTGGATGAGTCTTTGACGGAGTTAAGTGAAAAGGAAGAGGTTTTGGAGCAGCATAACTTATCGGAAATGAAGGATGAAGAAATTGAACAGCTGATTCAGACTATGGATTCCATGATAATCACATATGAAGAAATGTTGGAAGAAATTTTTTCTATACAAGAGAGGGAAGACGCTGCCGTGCTTGTGCCGGTTCCGGTTACCGTAATAAACAATACTTCGTTATCCTTTTCCGTACTTAAGCTTTATGAAAAGGATAATTCCGGTTCTTCCATGAATGTGATTGAGGATTTGGAAACCTTTGATTCCGGTCAGACCCTGGCAGGACTTTTGATACAGCGCGACGTAGACAATACGCCCTGGATTCTTGAATTAACGGATACGGAAGATGTGAAATATGAACTGGAGCTGCCGGTAGAGGAGTATGATGAGAAAGGGGTAAGTCTGGAGCTTACTTATGATGCTCAGGAAGGGAAGCCTGTAATCAGCGGAGGGAATGAAGATTAGGTATTTTGGGGAGAATTTAGATGGAAAAAGCATACAAGCTTGAATTTACAGGTGAAAAAAACGGAAGCTTATACGTGAACTGCTGCGGCTTGTCAAGAACGGAACCCTTTCACAGCTTTGGACCGGCATTTAAGCCTCATTATCTGATACATTACATTTTGAGCGGAAAGGGAAAGCTGGCACTCGGCGGCAGGGAATATCCTTTAGAGCAGGGATACGGCTTCTTAATACCGCCGGAGGAACTGGCTTTTTATCAGGCGGATGAAAAAGAACCATGGACTTATGTATGGGTGGGTTTTCATGGACAGCTTGCGCCCGAAATTGTAAAGTCAATGGGACTTTCCCTGACGAATCCCGTATTTAAATCCGAAAAGGATAAAGAGCTTTACGAAGCCGTAAAGGATATGTTAGAGCATAATACCTTTGGGATTTCCAATGAGCTTAGAAGAAACGGGCAGCTTCATTTATTCTTATCCCTGATTGCGGAAAGCGCCCATATAGAAGAAAAGGGAGAAGCTGATAAAGCCGGAATCTATGTAAAACGGGCGGTGGAATTTATTGTCGGGAATTACTGCAATCCCATTAAAATCACGGATGTTGCGGATTATGTGTGTATTAACAGAAGCTATCTCTATACATTGTTTAAAAATTCCATGGGAATGTCACCCCAGCAGTTTTTGTCCACCTTCCGGATTACGAAAGCTGCAGAGCTTTTGGAGTTAACTACTCTTCCGGTAGAGAGTATTGCGCTTTCCTGCGGATATACGGATCCTCTTGTTTTTACGAAATCATTCAAGCAGATGAAAAGGATGTCGCCTTCCGCTTACCGAAAAGAGATGCAAAAGGGTGAAACAAGAAGAAATAAGGAATATTTAAAGCAGATTGAAGATTTTATAAATCAGATAAAAGAATTAAACAGTTAACATTTTGACAGGTTTGTATAACAAACCTGTCTGTTTTTTTAGACGGAAGTATTTTAGCATAGAATTATCAGAGGCTAAAGGTTTTTGCAGGCACGGCTGTCCGGCTTTCTGTCTGCGGAAGCAGTGTTTATCTGAATGATGAATTTGAGGTATTGGCGGAGGTTAATTGTAATGAAAGAAACAGTTTTAAAGAAATTTGAAGAAGTATTTGGAAATACGGAAGGCGTAAAGGTATTTTTTGCTCCCGGACGTGTGAATTTAATCGGTGAACATACTGATTATAACGGCGGACATGTTTTTCCCTGCGCTCTTACTATCGGAACTTATGCTGCCGCAAGAGTAAGGGATGATAAGAAGCTTCGTTTTTATTCTATGAATTTTGAACAGCTTGGCGTAATGGAATCCAGTATTGAAGGTCTGAAGCCGGAAAAGGAAGCGGATTGGACTAATTATCCCAAAGGAGTTATGTGGGCTTTCGGTGAAAAGGGATTTCAGATTCCACAGGGCATGGATATTTTGTTAAACGGAAATATCCCCAATGGTTCCGGACTTTCTTCATCCGCCTCTGTTGAAGTATTGACAGGAGCAATTTTAAGAGATTTTTTTGGATTTGATGTAACTAACCAGGACTTGGCATTAATCGGCCAGTACTCTGAAAATAAATTTAACGGTGTTAACTGCGGCATTATGGATCAGTTTGCCATTGCCATGGGTAAGAAGGATCACGCAATTTTCCTTGATACTGCTGATTTGTCTTATACTTACGCTCCTGTTAAGCTGGAGGGGGCCAAAATTGTAATTGCCTGCAGCAATAAAAAGCGCGGTCTTGGCGATTCCAAATATAATGAAAGAAGAAGCGAATGTGAAACTGCCCTTGCAGAGCTTCAGAAAGTGACGGATATTAAGAGCCTCGGGGAGCTGACAGAAGCGCAGTTTGAAGAATATAAGTCTGCAATTAAAGATGAAACAAGAGTAAGAAGGGCAAAACATGCGGTATACGAAAATCAAAGAACCTTACAGGCAGTTGCGGCTCTTTCCGCTAATGATATTGCGCTGTTCGGTCAGCTGATGAATGCTTCCCATGTTTCCCTCCGTGATGATTATGAAGTAACGGGTATCGAGCTTGACACGCTGGTGGAAGAAGCATGGAAGGCAGAGGGCGTGATTGGCTCCCGTATGACGGGCGCCGGTTTTGGCGGATGTACTGTCAGCATAGTAAAGGATGATGCGATTGACAGCTTTATCAGCCGGGTAGGCGAAGCATATAAGGCGAAGATTGGATATGTGGCAGATTTTTATGTGGTGCAAATCGGTGACGGCCCTACAATACTGTGAAAGTCGGGAAATTGATAAAGTATAGAAGAGAGGGTACTATAATGATTCAGGATGATATCAGAAAATTAACGGCTTATGGTCTTTTGACAGGCCTGGTTTCAAAAGAAGACGAAATATATACGGTTAACAGACTGCTGGAGCTGTTCGGGCTGGAAGAAATTGAAGATTTAAAGGAGCCCGTGCAGGTTTCGGAGGAAGATTTGGAGGCTGTTCTTTCCCGGATGCTTGATTATGCTTATGAAACCGGTTTAATGAGTGAAAACAGCGTGGTATACAGGGACTTGTTTGATACGAAAATCATGAGTGTGTTGCTTCCAAGGCCCGGCGAGGTAATCCGCAAATTCAGGGAGCTGTATCAGGAAAGCCCTGAAAGGGCAACTGATTTTTATTATAAATTCAGCTGCGATTCCGATTATATCCGCAGATACAGAATCAAAAAGGATATGAAGTGGCTGGCTCCCACTGAGTATGGAAATCTGGATATTACCATCAACTTATCCAAACCGGAAAAGGACCCCAAAGCTATTGCAGCAGCAAAGAATGCAAAGCAGTCAGGATATCCCAAATGCCTGCTTTGCCGTGAAAATGAAGGCTATGCTGGAAGAATCAATCATCCTGCAAGACAGAATCATCGTATTATTCCCGTTACCATTCAGGGTGATGCCTGGGGCTTTCAGTATTCCCCCTATGTATACTATAATGAACACTGTATTGTATTTAACGGACAGCATGTTCCTATGAAGATAGAGCATAATACCTTCTGTAAGCTGTTTGATTTTGTGAAGCAGTTTCCTCATTATTTTGTGGGTTCCAATGCAGACCTGCCTATCGTAGGAGGTTCTATCTTAAGCCATGACCATTTCCAGGGCGGACATTATGAGTTTGCCATGGCCAAGGCTCCTGTAGAAAGAACTTTTACGGTAAAGGGCTTTGAGGATATTGAAACCGGAATCGTAAAATGGCCTATGTCCGTAATCCGGTTAAGCGGCAGCGATACGGACAGAATCATTGGGCTTGCCGATGTGATATTAAATAAGTGGAGAACGTATACTGATGAGGCAGCCTTTATCCTTGCGGAAACAGACGGAGAACCTCATAATACGATTACTCCCATTGCCAGAAAAAGAAGTGACAAATATGAGCTTGATTTGGTGCTCAGAAATAATATTACGACAGAGGAGCATCCCTTAGGCGTTTATCATCCTCATGCAAAGCTTCATCATATTAAAAAGGAAAATATCGGCTTAATTGAGGTTATGGGTCTTGCTGTTCTTCCCGCCAGATTGAAGGGAGAAATGGAGCAGCTTAAGGAAGCTGTGCTTGCAGGCAGGGATTTAAGGAAGGACGAAGTGCTCGAAAAGCATGCAGACTGGGTGGATGAGTTTAAGGCAAAATATGACAGAATCGACAGCTCCAATATCGATGAAATCGTGGAAAAGGAAATCGGTATTGTATTTATGCAGGTACTGGAGGACGCCGGCGTATATAAGAGAAATGCGGAAGGTCAGGAAGCCTTTGACAGGTTTATAAAGAGTATATAGGCTATGAAATTTTTACTGGTGGGAATTAATGCCAGGTACATTCATTCCAATCCGGCAATCTACAGCCTTCGGGCTTATGCCGGTGAAAAATACAGGGAATGTGTAGAACTGGCGGAATATACAATTAACAATCAAAAAGAAGAAATTTTAGCGGATTTATTCAGGAGAAAGCCCGATATTATCGGGTTTTCCTGCTATATATGGAATTTTAACCTGGTGCAGGATCTGCTTTTGGAGCTGCCTAAGGTTCTGCCGGGAAGGGATATCTGGCTGGGAGGACCGGAGGTTTCCTTTGAAGGGACGAAGCTGCTTATTTCTTATCCCATGGTAACAGGTATTATGGCGGGAGAAGGGGAGGATACGTTCAAAGAGCTTTTGGATTATTACTGCCGGAAGCGGTCAGAGGGTAAAAAGCTGACGCAGATAGACGGGCTGATTCTTCGGGAGGGGCATACGGCTCCGAGGGAAATGATAGATATTAATGAATTACCGTTTCTTTACGAGAATCTTGAAGGTTTTAAAAATAAAATCATTTATTATGAATCCGCAAGAGGCTGTCCTTTCCGGTGTAGCTATTGCTTATCTTCCATTGATAAGACCGTGCGCCTTAGAAGCATGGATAAGGTAAAGCGGGAATTGCAGTTTTTTCTTGACGGAAGGGTGCCCCAGGTAAAGTTTATCGACAGAACCTTTAACTGCAATCATCAGCATGCCATGGAAATCTGGCGCTATATTACGGAAAATGACAATGGCATTACTAATTTTCATTTTGAAATTGCAGCGGATATCATGACAAAAGAGGAAATAAAGCTGCTTAGAAGGATGCGTCCCGGGCTGGTACAGCTGGAAATCGGCGTCCAATCCACAAATGAAAAGACCCTGCATGAAATCAACCGTTATGTGAACACGGATCATATTGCAAAAGTAGTGAAGGAGCTTAAGGAAAGAGAGAATATTCACATCCATTTAGATTTGATAGCGGGGCTTCCCTATGAAAATTATGACAGCTTTAAGAACTCTTTTAATGAAGTATATGCAATGAAGCCCGAACAGCTGCAGCTTGGCTTTCTTAAAGTGCTGAAGGGCTCTCCTATGGCAGAAAAAGCGGCAAGGTATGGAATTGTCTATCAGTCAAAGCCGCCCTATGAGGTGCTTTTTACTGACTGGCTGTCTTATGAAGAGGTTCTTAAATTGAAACAAGTGGAAGAAATGGTTGAAATCTATTATAATTCCAGTCAGTTCAGCCGGACTGTATCCGCATTGGAAAAGAAATTTCCAGGCCCTTTTGACATGTTTGAAGCACTGGCGCGTTATTATGAGGAAAAAGGATATTTTATAAATACTCCTGCCAGAAGCTGCCGCTATCAGGTGCTTCTTAGCTTTGCCTGTGAGGCGGACCCCGGAGAACAGGAGCTTTATAAGGAATTGCTGACTTTTGATTTTTATCTGCGGGAAAATGCAAAAAGCCGTCCTTCCTTTTGCAGGGATTTATCGGGTTATCATCAGCAGATCTGGGAATTTTATCAAAAGGAAGAGGAAAATCCGAAGCATTTACCAGGATATGCGGGTTATCATGCCAGACAGACACTGAAAATGACCCATATGGAAGTATTTTATTATCCGGTGTGGGAGAGGGACTCCGAAAAGAGGTATCGGAAACGGGAAGAACCATATTTGGTTTTGTTCGACTATCAGGTGAGAAATCCTTTAACGCGGGATGCGAAAGTAACCATAATTTAGGAAAAAATTATTTTTGCAACAGTGTATGCGATGATGCACTATGATTGGATTTGCATTTAGATAAAATAATTAATTACATGCAAAATTTAAAAATTGTCCGTCAATAATTGTTGCAGCTAATCGCGGACATATCTTTACAATGGAGCAGTTTAAACAAGTTGTAGCTTTTGATGGCAACGATGTAATGCAAAAGAAATGGAGAGCATTTGTCCGTAAAATCGATGCAAAAGCAGATACATTTTAATAAGGATGATATATGAACAGTTATAAACAAAAAGTTTGTAGCTGTTTTTTATTTCATAGAAAATACCTTGTCGCATTGTGGCGTTAAAAATATACTGATTTCCTGGATATAAAAATTGTCCCCATGTATTCCTGGATTTGCTTGATATTACTGACAACATCCACAGACAGGTTTTGCCCTTTATGCTAGAAAAGTTTACAAACACACTTGACAATTTCTCTCTGAAGAGTTATTAGATGGCATAGATTACATTAGCGAACAGAGCCAAGTTAGTAAAATGGTTCACATATCAGAGGCACTAACAAATACAGATGCCAATACGATTAAAGAGCATGAGTTTAACTGGTTAATGCCAGAACTTCAAGACGAATGTCCAGGGAATGACTGTAAGGACGGGAAAGAAAAGCGAAAGAAAAGTATGACAGCGATAATGACGGAAACATTGATAAGAACTGATTTTTGAAGTATAATAAATAAAATAGA
>CAZDPE010000111.1:0-7215 GCA_964507235.1 uncultured Lachnospiraceae bacterium | reverse complement strand
CCCGACATGAAATAAGTTGGCGGTTTATACTTACATTTTGGGGTGGAAATGTACATTCTCCGCCAACTTATGAATGGTATGGTTGAACTGTTACATCTTTACCTGCAAGGAGGCAAATATAAATAGGACACTGACAGACTGCTTCTCTGCCAGTGTCCTCAATTTTTATACTGATAAAATAAATTTCAGAAAAAATGCAAATGTTATGCCTGTTTCTTTCCTAATAATACTTTACCGCCGTCAATAATTAAGATTACAGCAAGTACTACAAGGGGAACAATGATAACGCTCTGAAGTACATCAGTAAATAATGCTGTACCGCTTACCGCACCACTGATGGCTTCGCCGACATTCTTCTTGAAAGTTAATATTAAAGAAGAAAGCGTAGCACATGACATGAATACAATAGGAATATAAAGCATCTTGTTGTTTCTACCGATTTTCTTAAGATAAGCAGCCAAAGCAAGGAATGCGGGAACTGCTACTAACTGGTTTGCAGCGCCGAACAGAGGCCATACCTTAGTGTATCCTGCCAGGCAGAGTACAAATCCGAAGAATGCGGTAATAACTGTTGCAACATACATATTGTCAAGCTTAAGCTTCTTTCCTGCTTCAGTACCTGCAAATAACTCCTGGAACATGAAACGTCCAAGTCTGGTACCTGTATCGAGTGATGTTAAACAGAAACAGCTTACAGCAAGCATGATAATTGTCTTTGTTGCATTAACTGCAGCTTCGCCAAAACCAATCGTTGCAAAGAAGCTGGAAATTGCAGTACCGAAAATTACGGTAGGAGAAATAGCCTCTAATCCTAACATTTCTTTTACTGCATTCTGGGAACCATCTATAGAAAGTGTACCGATAGCAATTAAGGAAATAACAGCAAGTACACATTCGATTAACATGGAACCATAACCAACCATAAGGGCATCTTTTTCATTATCCAGCTGCTTGGAGGTTGTTCCGGAGGCAATCAGTGAATGGAAACCGGAAATAGCGCCGCAGGCAATTGTAATAAATAATGTAGGGAACAAATAGTTTCCACCTACTGCAAAACCTGTAAATGCAGGCGTCTTGAACGCCGTAGATGCAGGATTGACAATCGTTGCGCCGATAATACCGATTACAGCTGCCGCCATCATGAAATAAAGCAGAAATGAGCTTAAATAATCTCTTGGCTGCAGCAGAATCCAAACAGGGGTTACGGATGCAATAATAATATAAATAAATACAAATCCGATCCAGAAGTTCTTGGATAAATCTAAAGGACAAGCCAGACCAATAGCTACGCATACTGCAAGTAAAACAACGCCTAAAATGGTTGCTATCAACATAGGAGCATTCTTCCTGTATACAAGAAAACCAAAGCCGATAGCTAAAGGAATGAACAGAATGGATGCTGTCGCTACAGAACCGTTGCTGGCGCTTCCGCCGTAGCTTACACCAATAAAGCTGTTTGCAACGATATCGCCGAATGCTGCAATAACAAGCAATAATACAAGCCATGCAAATACAGTAAACAAAATTCTTGTTCTGTGTCCGATGTTATCTTCGATAACTTCACCTAAGGATTTACCTTCATGACGAACGGATACGAATAATGCACCAAAGTCCTGAACGGCGCCAAAGAAGATACCACCAATAACAATCCATAAAAAGCAGGGTACCCATCCAAAAAATGCTGCCTGAATAGGTCCGTTAATAGGACCTGCACCGGCGATGGATGAGAAATGATGTCCCATTAAAACAGGCGTTTTGGCGGGGACATAGTCTACACCGTCTTCAAGTTCATAAGCAGGTGTTTTTCTGGTGGGGTCAATTCCCCATGTTTTAGCGAGATAACGTCCGTATGTAAGATAAGCTACAACAAAGATTACAATCGCTAAAATGATTAATAATAATGCGCTCACAACAATCCCTCCTATTAATATTTTTTCTTATGTTTGAGCATTCTTATATAAAACAAATGTACAAGCATTTGTATATAAGCAATTTTTATAAGCAGCGTTTTTCCCTGAAAACAATTTATCATTGCAATATTTCCTGCTTATAAGGAGTCAATCCCTTCTCTTCCATTACTTGCTTAAATCCTGGTTTTCCTTCCTTCACTTCGGTAAAGACATCTGTAAAAATTCCTTTTTTCTTACGGCCATGATGACTGCTGATAAATCTGAAATCTTCCATGGACGCACACATAATTGTCCCCTGAGAAAAACCCCTGATATTAAATTTATAACCTTTTTCAAAATGATATCGCTTAATTCTTTTCGCAACAGGTTCAGAAACCGCTTTGCCGGCAACAATCACAACATTTAAGTAACTGGACATATGATTTTTTTCCGGCAGCTTTTTATTTTTACGAACAAGCACCGGTTCCATATAATTACTGATAATTGCTTCAGCCTCATCCAAAACATCATTTGTGCACTCTTCCACTTCCATGAAAAGAAGATGTTCGTAACTGTGTGTAGACCACATGTTAATTTCCCGAACCAATATGTACTTTTCCATATAAGAAAAAAAATACCCATACGCCGGGTATTCTCTGCCATTTATCACATAGGGCTGATAAATGTCGAAGCTCCCGGAATAACGCAAAAGAAGCCTGTCAAGATACTCAGCCGTCTTCATTATACTACCCCTTTGTACTATACATGATATAAGAAAATTAAATTTTTCAATTTTTAAGCAATATTTAAAATTAAATTATAAAATAAAATTAATAAAACTAAATTTTACTTTAATTTATTAAAAATGATAACATGAAAACTTTTATATTTCAACTTTTTTCTTCAAAAATACGTAATAAATACATATACTCATTTCAAATTATTCAAAAGAGCTTGAAAATATTCCGGCAGCGGCGCATCTGTTTCAATATATTTGTCTGTAACAGGATGATGAAAGCCGAGAATTTTAGCATGCAGAGTCTGCCCTTCCAATCGGAAAGGCGGTTTTGTGGTTCCATAAACCTCGTCCCCCAGAAGCGGATGGCCGATATGTGCCATATGGACACGGATTTGATGAGTCCTTCCTGTTTCAAGAACACATTCAACATAAGTATATTTTTCAAAGCTTTTTATTACTTTATAGTGGGTAACCGCATCCTTGCCTCCGGATTGTACAACCGCCATTTTTTTTCTGTCATTAGGATGGCGTCCTATCAAAGTATGAACGGTTCCCGTTTCTTCTTTTAATCTGCCGCAGCAAATAGCATGATATTTCCTTACAATCCTGTGTTCTTTCAACTGCCCCGCAAGGGATGCATGGGCAAAATCATTTTTACATGCAATAATGGAGCCTGTAGTATCTTTATCAATTCGATGCACAATTCCAGGACGTAAAATTCCATTAATTCCGCTTAAATTCCCATGACAATGAAAAAGCAGGGCATTGACCAGTGTATGGCTGTAATGTCCTGCAGCCGGATGGACGACCATTCCTTTCGGCTTATTAACTACTATAACATCCTCATCTTCATATAAAACCGAAATCGGAATATCTTCGGGTTCAATGTCCGGCGTAACGGCAGGAGGTAAATAAAGCTTAATAATATCATCGGATTTTACTTTATAATTAGCCCTGATATTGTTTGCATTTACCGTAATATTCCCTTCTGCCAACAGTTTTTGAATATAGGAACGGGACAAAGAATCCATAAGTCCGGTTAAATACTTATCAATTCTTTCCCCTTCCATTTCATCAGTCACTATAAAATTATATTGTTTTAATTCTTCCGTCATAAGTTATTTTAATTCCCTGAATTTTTTCTGGTTAAAGCTTAAAAAATTAAAATCATTTTCTTTGTATACAAATAGAACCTGAATAATCAATATGGCCGTAGCAACGGTGACATAAATATCCGCCACATTAAAAATGGGAAAATTAATCAATACAAAATAAATAAAATCCACAACATAATCCAACCTAAGACGGTCAATCATATTCCCGATAGCGCCGGCCGCAATCATAACAAGCAGCAGATGCAGCCGGATATATTTCTTTTCAGCGGGAGCACGGAACAGAACAAACACAATTACCCCAAGAAAAACTACTGCAACAAATACAAAAAATACCTTCTGGTTTTGCAGCATTCCAAAAGCCGCTCCTTTATTTTCCAGATAATTAAATTCCAGAATCCCGTCAATAATATTAAATGCAGGCTGATCCTTTAATTTAATAACTGCAATCTTTTTGGTAAACTGGTCAATGGCGACAAGAATAAATAAAAGCAGCAAATCTATGATTAAAATCTTTCCTTTTTTCTTTTTCATATAATCACCTTAGTAATGAAATAATTTATTCTCCGTCTTCCACATAGAGAATTTCTTTTACCGCATTAATGATATCATCATCCGTTACATTCATATCTATTACTGCATTTCCAACTTTTTTCAATAAAATGAATTTAATCTGTGATCCAGCCATTTTCTTATCTGATTTCGTTAATGTAAGAATTTCTTCCGGATCAATATTTTCTATTGAAATCGGAAGATTAAAGGGAACAAACATATCCCTGATTTCATAATATTCTTCCATAGAAAGCCATTCATGCTTCCAGGAAATATAAGCGGCTGCAACACAGCCGAGAGCAACGCATTCTCCGTGCATAAGAGTAAAATTCTTTGCTTTTTCTATGGCATGCCCAATTGTATGCCCGAAATTAAGAAGCGCGCGGTTGCCTTTTTCCGTCGGATCTTTTTCAACTACAAGCTTTTTAATAGTACAGCTTTTCATGATCATTTCAATCAGCGTTTCTGTATCTCTGTCACAAATTTCATACATATTATCAAGAAGCCATTCATAAAATGCGCCGTCTTTAATAAGACCATGCTTCATTACCTCTGCAAAGCCATTAAAATATTGCCTGTCATCCAGGGACTTAAGTGTTGATACATTCATAAAAACAAGCTTGGGCATATAAAAAGCGCCCACCATGTTTTTAAAGCCGTCAAAATCAACACCGGTTTTTCCTCCGATACTGGAATCTGCCTGGGCCAATAAAGTCGTTGGAATTTGTATAAAATCCACTCCGCGCAGGTAAGTGGCCGCAATAAATCCCGTAATATCACCTACGACGCCGCCGCCCAGAGCAATCAGCAAATCTTTCCTGTCAAATCTCTCGTCTATCAGGAATTTATATGCATTACGAACAGTATCAAGTGTTTTATTCTCCTCACCTGCCGCAAAACTGTATAATACGTTCTTTTTACACTTTCCGGAAAGAATCTGCATTATTTCATCGCCGTAAATACCTTCAACACATGAATCTGTAATAATGCATATGCGGCGCTCTGAAACAGCAAGCTTGTTCAATTCTTCCAACAACCCATCAAATGAACCGGAAAAAATAATATCGTAGCATGGTTTCTTTTCATAATTAATTGTAATTCTTTCTGACATATTTTTCTCTCCTGTTTTGGATGCTGTAAACAATAAAAAGCATTCTGCGGAAACTTTCCATTGTTATGAATAAAACTTCCTGCCGAAACAGGAAGTTTTGAATTTGCTGTTATAACCCATTATTTATTGGTACATCGAACGAACCAGATAAAATTTCCTGAAAATCTCCGGATATATCTACAATAGCTGGTGTAATAATAAATATGTAATGCGATATTTTCTGTAAATTTCCGCTAATTGCAAAACAGGAACCTGATGTAAAATCAATAATTCTCTGTGCAACATCAACATCCAGGCCTTCCAGATTCAACACTACGGTTCGATTAGCCAAAAGCGTTTCTGTTATCTCCCTGGCATCTTCAATAGAGGTGGGTTTAATTACACACACTTCCATGCCATTTCCTGATTTTTTGGCCTGGCGCATTGGAGTTACCTTAGGCAAAGCCTTCTTCTGTATAACCTTATCAGCTTCTGCTTCCGGCGTTGTTTCTTTTATCTGGGGAAGTTTCTTCGGTTTCTCCTCAACGACATCATCATAATAGTCGTCATCATAGAAATCATCTTCATCTCCGTTTAACTTCATATAATTGAGAAATTTATCCATAACTCCCATTCTAAGCACTCCTTATCTATACTTATCTATATTGCATATTGCCTTTCACCGAAAATACCGGTGCCTACACGTATGAAAGTAGCACCCTCCTCAATGGCTACAGCATAATCGCCTGTCATCCCCATTGACAAAACACTCATAATAACATTATCAATGTTTTTCTTACTTATGTCAACAGATAATTGTTTCAGCTGTGCAAAATATTGACGATTATCCTCTGGATTATCAGCATATGGTGCAATTGTCATTAAGCCTTTGATCATAATGCCGGGAAGTAAAGCAATCTGCCGTATCACTTCCTCTGCTTCCTCAGGCTTTATGCCGAATTTGCTTTCTTCACCTGCAACATTAACTTCTATTAAAATGGAAACAACAACTTTCTTCTTCTGTGCCTCCTTACTGATTTCTTCCGCCAGTTTGAAGGAATCGACGCTGTGAATCAAATATACTTTATCCACAATATATTTTACTTTGTTGCGCTGAAGATGACCTATCATATGCCATTTTATGTCTTTGGGCATAACTTCATACTTTTCAACCAGCTCCTGAACCTTGTTTTCTCCGAAATGGCGGCATCCACTTTCATAAGCTTCTGTAAGCATTTCTATTGGTTTGGTTTTGCTCACTGCAATAAGAGTAACCTCTGATGCCGGTCTTCCTGCTTTTTCACAGGAGCTTTTTAATACGCTGTTAACTTCCTGTAAATTTTCTTTAATCATAATATCCCTTCTATTCATTAATAATTTCATTCTCCTCAACTGAAGAAGCATCCAGCGCAATGTAGTCATATACACTGAGCCCGTATTGTGTATTAGATTTGATAATGGAATATTCTTCATTCTGATAAAGAATATTAATCTGCTTAAAGTCAGCATATCCCTTATTTACATTATAAACGCCGATTAATGTTCCCCGTTTGCTGATTACTTCCTTTTCTGTAGACTCCGGTTTAATGATATAATCACCGATGCGGAGCTGGGAATCATCCAGATAACATTCGGTTTCGGTTTCATTGTAAATTGTAGTTTCAATAAATTCAGTTGTAGCTGTTCCGTCTTCAGTGTAAGCTTCCCGTATTACGCCATAATTCCCTAGTTTACCGCCCTGAGTGACATATTCCTTGGGAACAATAAAAAATTCCTTCTCTACAATTGCGGAGTTAGGAACCTTTAGCCCTTTTTCTTCCTCGGTAATCAATT
>CAZDPE010000110.1:0-7364 GCA_964507235.1 uncultured Lachnospiraceae bacterium | reverse complement strand
AAGGAATCTCAGAAGCCGCATGAAATAAGGCTTAGAGATTCCGAGAGTCTATTTTCTTTTAAAGGAGGGATGGGAGTGTATTTATAATACGGCAGGGCAGTTTGTGAAGCTGGATGAGGAACAGCTTGGCAATACCTGCAGGGATTATGTGACGGTGGAAAACGGTATTGCTCTTTATGATGATGAGATTTGCTTCAGTCTTGCATGTCCTCATGCTCCTATGGTGCAGGCAGGCGGCTTTTATTTCGGCAGGGAAAACAGGCGAATCGAAAGAAAGGAAAATCCTGTATTGGCAGCATGGCCTTTAAATAACTATTGGGATACGAATTTTGCCGCATCCCAACGGGATACCATGGAATTTAATTATCGCCTGGAGGTTTGGAAAAAGCCGGATAAGGAACAGCTCTATAAAAGCTTCCTGGAAGCGGAAAGCAGAGGATTACTGGGCGCTGTTGCGGATATGAAGTGTATTGCTGATAAAAAGAGTCCTGTTTTCTGCAGTCAGGAGGGTGTGATTACCGGTATCTATCCGGCAAAGGAAGGCGGTATTATTGCAGTGCTGAGGAATCATAAGGAAAATCCTGCAGCGGTTACTGTGAGGATGCCGGGACATGAAAATATCAGTGTTTATAAAGTCGACATACAGGAACAGATAAAGGCAGAGCTTCCGGTGAAAAACGGTGAAACAGTTGTCAGTCTTGAAGGTTATGGATGGAAGCTGCTTCGCCTTACAGACATGGATGATGCAAAGGGGGATAGCGGCGCATGAGGATAGGAATTGATTTAGGAGGTACAACAGTCAGCATTGGCCTTGTTAATGATAATAATGAAATTGTGGAAAAAATTGAGGGTATGTCACGATGTGGGGAAGGAGCAGAAGCGGTTATTGACAGAATAGAGGGCATGATAGAGATGCTTCTGATAAAAGTGGGAAATCCTGCTGTTTCCTATATTGGTCTGGGATGTCCCGGTATTTTAAACAGGGAAGAAGGCATTGTAATTTATTCCAATAATATTAAATGGCAGCAGGTGCCGGTATGCAGGGAGCTGGAAAGCAGATTTCATGTTCCTGTCTATGTGGAAAATGATGCTAATTGTGCGGCAATTGGTGAATATCTTGCAGGAGCGGGAAAAGGAAGCTCCCACATGATTATGGTAACCTTTGGAACGGGCATCGGAGGCGGCATTATTTTAAACGGAAAGCTGTTCCTGGGGAAGCATGGAAATGCGAATATCATCGGGCATACTTCCATTGAAAAAGATGGAAAAGAATGTACCTGCAAGAGGAAGGGATGTTGGGAAACTTATGCTTCTACGAAAGCATTGCTTTGTATGGCAAAGCAGGAAGGAGTGTTTGCAGGACTGCCTGAGCAGGAAATAAACGGACAGCATTTCTTCGGAGCATTAAAGCAAAATAATGAAACGGCTGTCAGAGTATTTGACAGATATGTGGATTATGTAGCGGAGGGCATTGCCAATCTGATTAATATTTTAGATCCTGAAAGAATTGTGATAGGGGGAGGAATCAGCGCCCAGGGTGAAGTGCTGCTTTTGCCCGTTCGGGAAAAGGTGAAACAGAAGATATATTTCCGCGGAATGGAAACGGCGGATATCGTGTGTTCAGTGCTTGCCAATGATGCGGCGATTATTGGAGCAGCAAGTCTGCTTCAAATAAGGTAAGGAGGCCAAAATGAACGTATCAAATTATGATAAAAGTCCCTGCACTGTTGTCAGGGGCTATGACAAAGAAGTCTTTGAGGGCTATGACGCGATTATTAAAGAGGTAGGAAAGCAATGCAGAAAGCGGCGGAAAACCGTTATAACCATAGAGTGCTATCCGGGTGTAAGGATTTCTGAAATTGCCGGACACTTTCAGGAAAAGCTTTCCCCTGCCGGAATTATTTACAGTGATGAATGCAGCTATTCCGGTGAGCGGATTACTGAAATGATACGGCGGGAGCTTACGGATGACCGGGTATTTGGGGTCATGACCTGCCGCACCATAGAGGAATTTTTTGACGGAGAACTTTTGCAGTTAAAAAGGCAGGAGATAGAAAAATGTAAGGAGGGAATTTTCCTTGTGATTGGTACAGGGGCATCCCTGATTACAACAGGTGACCTTCTGATTTACGCTGATCTTGCCAGATGGGAAATTCAGCTGCGTTACCGAAGCGGTGAGCTTGCCAACTGGAAAATGGAGAATTATGATGAGGATACCCTGCGGAAGTATAAAAGGGGCTTTTTTATAGAATGGAGAATTGCGGACCGGTTGAAGCAAAAGCTGTTTCCTGCCATGGATTATGTGCTTGATACGAATCAAAAGGAGAAGCCTAAAATGATAACGGCAGCAGCGTTTATGGCAGGAATTGAAAAAACGGTATCAGGTCCTTTCCGGGTAGTTCCCTATTTTGACCCCGGGGTATGGGGAGGACAATGGATGAAGGAGGTATGCGGTCTTGACAGAAAGCAGCAGAATTATGCATGGAGCTTTGACGGCGTGCCGGAAGAAAACAGCCTGTATCTGAAATATGGAGATGTCAGGGTGGAGGTGCCCTCCATTGATGCCGTTTTTTTAAAGCCGGTAGAACTTTTGGGTAATAAGGTGCATGCACGTTTCGGAAGGGAATTTCCAATACGGTTCGACTTTCTTGATACCATGGAAGGGCAGAATCTGAGCCTTCAGGTACACCCTCTGACTGAATATATTCAGCAAACCTTCGGTATGCATTATACGCAGGATGAAAGCTACTATATTCTGGATGCAAAGGAGGATGCAGTGGTTTATCTGGGAGTGAGAAAGGGAATTGACAAGGATGAGATGCTGGAGGATTTGGAAAAAGCAAACCGGGGAGAAGGAGCTTTTCCCGATGAAAAGTATATTAACCGTTTTCCGGCGAAAAAGCATGACCACTTTTTAATTCCTGCAGGCACCATTCATTGTTCCGGTAAAAATTGTATGGTTTTGGAAATCAGTGCAACCCCCTATATTTTTACCTTTAAGCTTTGGGACTGGGACAGGCTGGGATTGGACGGAAAGCCGAGGCCTGTTCATATCAATCATGGAAAGCAGGTCATTCAGTGGAACCGTGATACTGACTGGGTGAAAGAAAATCTGGTCGGTCAGGTAACGAAGCTCGTGGAAGGAGAAGGATACAGGGAAGAACGTACGGGACTTCATGAAAGAGAATTTATTGAAACAAGACGTCACTGGTTTAAAGAAAAGGTTTATCATCAGACCATGGGAAGCGTAAATGTGCTGAATCTTGTGGAAGGACGGGAAGCCCTTGTGGAAAGTCCTACAGGCAGTTTTGCTCCTTTCGCAGTGCATTATGCGGAAACCTTTATTATCCCGGAACAGGTAAAGGAGTATACCATCAGACCCTTTGGGGAAAGCGAAGGACAGGAAATAGCTACGATTAAGGCATATGTGAGAATTTAGTTCAGCCATACCGTTCATAAGCTGGCGGAATGCACATTTTCACCAATAAATATAAGTATGAACTGCCGGCCTGCTTCATATCGGGCGTCCGCCCTATAGAAGCAATTGTGCCTGATTTTCAGATTGGTAACATGCTTTTCAGATTGGTAATTGATAGAACCGGAATTTTAGGCTATACTAATTACCATACGGTTGTGAAATGACTGAAAATAAAGGAGCAGTTTATAAGTGGATATTCAGATAAATGATGAAGATGAAATAAGAGCCCGCCGCAGGGAGCACATTAATGAAATGAAGCGTGAGAAGGAAAAGCAGATGATGCAGAGGAAGCGCTTAAGGACAATGGCTCCTTATGCGGCAGCTTTGCTTTTACTGGTGATTGTGGGAGCGCTGTTTCTGCCCGGCCTGTTGGGAAAAAATGCAGGAAATACACAGAGGGCAGAAAGTACAGATAATGCGCCGGGTGTAGAAAATACGTATAATACAGATAGTACGGCGGACATGGAAAATGCGGCAGATGCAGTGGAAACAGGTGAACCGGCGGAAGTAGATTCGGGTACGGAAGCGAAAGCTGCATTTCCGGCAGTCAATATGGATACGGAGTCTTTGCAAAGTCTTGCAGATGCGGCGCTTTCGATGGGCAGCGTTCCCTCAAAGACCTATTTTGCAGAACCATCTTCCGATGTCCTGCAGCTTTATGACAGCTTAAAATCGGGAGATACACTTTACAGTGAACATGTAATTTTAATTGATTTGGATGAAAACAGTATTGTGGCGCAGAAGGGAGCTTTTGACAGAATCAATCCCGCTTCCATGACGAAGGTTCTTACCGTTCTGGTAGCTGCAGAGCATATAAAGAATTTAGATGATACCTTCACTATGACGCTGGAAATTACGGATTACGGCTATGTTCATGATTGCAGCAGCGCAGGCTTTGAAAAGGATGAAACGGTTACGGTGCGCGATTTGTTTTACGGGACAGTGCTGCCCTCCGGTGCAGATGCGGCGGTAGGGCTTGCGGCCTATGTAGCGGGGAGCCAGGAAGCGTTTGTAGATTTGATGAATCAAAAGCTGGAGGAACTCGGACTTTCCGATACGGCGCATATGACAAATTGTGTGGGAATTTATGATGAAAATCATTATTGCACTGCTTATGATATGGCGATGATAATGGAGGCCGCTATCGATAATGAATTTTGCAGGGAGGTTTTGTCCGCGCATACCTATACTACGTCGGAAACGGAGCAGCATCCGGAAGGAATTGAGCTTTCCAACTGGTTTTTGCGCCGCATTGAGGATAAAGACAGCGGCGGCGAAGTAATCTGCGGAAAGACCGGTTATGTGGTACAGTCCAAAAACTGTGCAGTAAGCTATGATGTGGATGAAAGAGGAAGAGGCTTTGTCTGTGTGACCGCCGGAGCAGGCAGTGTGTGGCAGTGTATTTATGACCATGCAGGATTATATAAGCAGTTTTCCGCTGCAGCAGAAGGAGGAACAAATGATGATACCCAGTGACCCTAATATGCTTCTTAGTTATGTAAACTTAAAGCTTCGTGATTATTATTCCGATTTAGAAGCTATGTGTGAGGATTTGGACATTAGCGCTGAGGAAATAAAAGCAAAATTAAACAGCATTGGTTATTACTACGACAGTCAGAGAAATCAGTTTGTCAGCGGAAATTAAGTGCTTTATACCTATACATCAGATGCCAATGAACACTTTAAGTCGCGAATATAAACGGACTGCTGTTTTTTAAGTAGCTTTTGGCAAATGGTTTCATAAACATTTTTTTTGCAGTTACATTTTCTGTAAAATGAATTATTGTCTTTCCGTCCCGGGAAGAAAAAATGCCTGCCCAATGTCCGGTAAAATTGTTCCCGGGGTTTCAGCACTACAATTTTGTCCACATCACTCCGCAAGGAATAGTTATCTAATGATGTCACAAGATCCCATACTTTTTCTGTTTGTGCTGAAAATTCAGCGATGATTGTTGATTCGGCCATTATTTTTTATCCTTTTTGACAACAGGCAGCCAATATTCATATATTGCATTATCAGGGTCTGCCTGAATGTAAACCTCTATATCCGGAATTTCATATTTTTCAAAATGATGCTTTCTTTTTTGGCTAACGACGGAGCGATGCCATGGATGCTTTGAAATGCACGATTAAAGGCTGTAGGGGAGTCGTAACCATATTTTAAAGCAATATCTATAATTTTTGCATTTTTGTCCTGTAAATCCACTGCAGCCAGGGACATACGCCTTTTTCTGACATATTCAGAAACAGACATGTTGGTCATATAAAAAAACATTTTTTGAAAATGAAATGATATGGCGGACAGTTTGCAGCTGCCTTTTCATAATCAATTTTTTCTTCTAAATGTCTTTCGATATAATCAACAGCGCAATTTAATCGTTCTATCCATTGCATAAATACAATACCTTCTGTATGCTTTCCTCTCATTTATTCCATGAAAAATGAGAGGAAAATATATTCTGTAATACTATTTTACTTGAATTTACGGACTGAAACAATAACGACTTTCTTAGGGATGACCTGTCGGCTTTTTGCGCATGGAAATAAATTTTGGTATGAGCGCGGGCATCCGGCATATAATTAAAGTAAGGATTACGGAAAGCAGCTTTATGCCATGAATCTGAAAAAAAGAATTTTATCCTGCATTATTTTGATGATTTTGCTGGCAGCGGTCTGCCTGATAGGATATCTGCAAAATGATTCTATAGCGGTAATGGGGGAAATTTTTGAGAAGGAAGGACACAAGAAAATTGCGCTTACCTTTGATGACGGACCCCACCCATACTATACGCAGCAGCTTCTAAAAGGGTTAAGGGAGCGCAATGTAAAGGCTACCTTTTTTATAACGGGGCAAAACGCTGAAGCGTATCCGGAAATTGTAAAAGAGATTTATGAGGACGGGCATTTAATCGGCAATCACACCTACAGCCATCTTCAGTTCAGCAGTAACAATGCTGAAAACTTTAAACAGGAAATTATAAAAACCAATGAAGTGATTAAGGAGGTAACGGGTGAAGATACTATTTACATCCGGCCTCCTTATGGCAGCTGGAATAAGGAATTTGAAAAAGAACTGAATATGTTTCCGGTTCTGTGGACCATCGATCCTCTTGACTGGTGCAGCAGCAATGCGTCGTGCATTGTCAGTACAGTCTGCGCAAAAGCCAGGGAGAATGATATTATCCTTATGCATGACCAGTATAAAACTACCGTAACAGCAGCCCTGAAAATTGTGGATGAACTGATGGAAGAAGGCTATGAGTTTGTTACGGTAGACGAGCTGTTGTTTGACTGAAGCTTGACAGGCTTACTTTAGATTCTGACGGATTTTATGAAATCAGAAGCAGAGAAGATTATATGATTTTCTGGGAAGCCGTAGAAGACGGAAATTTTAATATTAACGGAAGGCTTCTTAATGATATTCAGCTGAATGATACTACAGATATTGAAAACTGGGGATACATCATACCTGAATACATATGCGGCCGGGCGAAGCATTATTCAGGAACCTTTGACGGCGGCGGTTATACTGTTTATGGACTTTATGCAAAGGACGGTTATGGAATCGTATGCAATAATAACGAAAGCATTTTAAATCTCAATATTAAGGATTCTGTTATCAGGGGCGGCGTTCAGGGGGCAGGTATCTGCTTTTACAACAGTTCATCAGGCACCCTGATCAGTAATTGCAGTTTTTACGGAAAAATCAGCAGTACCTACAGCAGGATACCGGCTTCACTTTCGGGAATATGCGGCTATAATGAAGGAACAACAGATAAATCCGAAGTTAGCGATGTATCTGATGCATTATAATTTTTATATTTTCTTCAACAGGCTTTGTCCCATCTACCCGTATAATATGGCAGCTTAACGATTGCACCCATTC
>CAZDPE010000109.1:0-7498 GCA_964507235.1 uncultured Lachnospiraceae bacterium | reverse complement strand
AGGCGTGGAAATTGTTAACGGCAATGAAAAAATGCAGGAAATGGTAGAATCCATGACCGAAATTAATGAATCCTCCAAGGAAATCGGTAAGATTATCGCTACCATTAACGATATTGCATCCCAGACCAATCTCCTTGCCTTAAATGCTTCCATTGAAGCGGCAAGAGCCGGAGAAGCCGGAAAGGGATTTGCAGTAGTAGCCGACCAGGTTTCCGTTCTGGCAGCGCAGAGTTCTGAAGCGGCAAAGGAATCTACCGTATTAATTGAATCTTCTGTAAGGGCAGTGGAAAAGGGTATGATAATTGCGGATGAAACTGCAAAACAGCTGGAAAATGTGGTAACAGGTTCCAGGGTTATTACAGAAGAGGTAAATAAGGTTGCCGATGCATTAGGCGCCCAGGAAGAATCCTTCTTACAGATTAATGCAGGCGTAGACCAGATTAATGATGTTGTTCAGACTAATTCGGCTACTTCTCAGGAATGTGCGGCAGCAAGTCAGGAGATGAGCAGCCAGGCAGCTACTTTGGAAGGCTTGATTCGCAGGTTTAAGGTGGCAAAATTTAAGGATTAATTGCAAACAATAGAAAGTACGCTTTGCGAACTTTCTATTGTTACAAATAAGATAAGTAAAAATGCAGAGTGTTCTCAAAAGTCAGAAAACGGCTTTTGGGAACATTTTTTTTGCAATGGAAAGCCCGGAAGGCGCGCTTTTTTTGTTTATTTAAGGATTATTTAATAATTGCCCGTTTATAATGGAAACATACCGGTAAAAGAGTAAAAAGGAGAAAGAGATGTTATTACATATATTGAAAAAAGATTTAAAGAGAAAACGGACCATGAATGGTATCCTGTTTTTGTTTATTACCATGGCGGCCGCTTTTCTGGCAAGCTCTGTCAGTAATCTGATTACCATAACGGGAGCCGTGGAACGGCTGCTGGATATGGCAAAGACGCCGGATTTTCTTACCATCGTGGCTTCGGAAGACGGCGATGCGCAGGTGGAAGAATTCCTGAAAAACTGTGAATATGTAACAGAATATGGAGTCATGGATAATTATGTCATTCAGGATGAGGATATTGAGATTATAAAATGTGCAAAGGAGCCTGATAATCATAAGTATGACAGGGGCAATACGGTTTTGGTGGAGCCTGTTCCTGAAAATTTTATGAAGGTGTTTAATACGGACGGAAATCCGCTGAAGCTGAATCAGGGAGAAATTGCCCTGCCGGGACTGCAGGCGGAAAGCAACGGTTTACAACCGGGAGATATCTTAAAGCTAAGCTGCGGAAACCGCGAAATGGAATTTACCGTTAAGGCCATTGTAAATGACCCTGTCTTCGGCTCAAGTTTAATGGGAGTTAAAAGGCTTTTTATTACAGATGAGGACTATAGGCAGCTGACAGGGGAAGGAGAGCACACTCATTGCTTAATCTATAGCGTAAACTGTTCGGACAGAGGGGCTTTTCTTAAGGAATTTAAAAAAAATAATTTTCAGGTTATTTCCAGTGTGGAAAAAGAAACCGTTAAGATGTGTTACATTTTTGATATGCTGATTGCAGGCGTTTTAATGGTGGTGAGTATCTGCCTGATTTTGATTTCTTTTTTAATTCTCCGGTTTACCATTGTGTTCACTCTGCAGGAGGACTATAAGGAAATCGGCATTATGAAGGCAATCGGCATCAGGGATATCAGTATAAAAGGAATTTATCTTTTAAAATATTTTGCTATTGCGCTTTTTGGAGCTGCCGCCGGATTTTTAATCAGCATTCCCTTCGAAGATGTGATGCTTGCCATGGCAATGCAGAATCTGATCGTGGAAGATGCGAAAAAGAACGCGGGAGTGAATTTTATATGTGGGTTGGCAATTGTGGGAATAGTTCTTTTATTCTGTTATTTCAGTACAGGAAAAGTAAAGAAATTTACAGCCATGGAGGCAATACGGAACGGAAACAGCGGGGAACGGTATGGAGTTAAGAATCTGATAAGACTTCATAAAAGAAAAAAAATGAACACAGTATTTTATCTGGCGTGCAATGATGTAATGAGTAATTGGAAAAGATATTTGGTACTGGCGGCAATTTTCTGCCTTGGTACGCTGCTTATTCTGCTTCCGCTGAAGGCAGTGCATACGCTGAAGGATAAAAGCATCATACGTACTTTTGCCGTGCAGCCTTCACCGCTGTTCTTAGACAACGGAAAGCTTGAGAAGTATCTGGCAGATGAAAGCAATGAACAGCTGTTAGCCGATATGAATGAGATAAAGCTGGAGTTGAAAAGGAACGGGCTGAATGCAGAAGTATGGGCGGAAACATCTTATCTGGTATCCTGTTATTCTGAGAACCCGGAAGAGAATGTTGCCTATTTTACTATGCAGCAGACGGGAAAAGAGGAAGATGAGTATGATGTGCTGGAAGGAAAAGTCCCCGTTTTACCCAATGAGGTAATGATTACGGAAAAAACTGCCATGGAATTGTCCGTGGGAATCGGGGACTCCATTTATTACCAATACCAGGATAAAGATGAGGAATTTGTTATTACGGGAATCTACCAGAGTATGATGAATATGGGAAACGGTTTCAGAATCAGTAAGGATGGGAAAATGAATTCTCCTTTAAGCGGCGTGTTCGGCATTCAGGTAAAGGTAGAAGGCGATTTTTCTGATGAAGAGCTTAAGGAAAGGCTGCAGGCGATTTTTCCCGAATATAAAATTGAAACAGCCGGTGAGTGGATGGACAAGATGATTGGAGGCATTTCGGATACTTTGGACAGCCTGGAATTGTTTATTTTAGGGATGGTACTTGGAATCAATGTGCTGATAACCGTGCTTACCATGAAAACCCTGATTGCAAGAGAAAGAGGGGAAATAGCTATGCTGAAAAGCATTGGATTATCCGACCATAGTATTAAAGGCTGGCAGAGCTTACGGATATTGATTGTTTTATGCTTCTCAATTTTAACCGGAACTTATCTTTCAGCGCCCCTTGCAAAGGTTACTATAGGGCCTGTTTTTACAATAATGGGAGCTACCAGTATAGAACTGATAACCAAACCCTTAGAAGTTTATGTTATTTATCCGCTGATTTTGCTTACAGTAACAGGAATTGCAGCTTATTTGTGTGCATCAGAGATAAGGAAGGTAGATTTAAAAGAAATTAATACATTGGAATAGAAGGAGAACAGGATGAATCAGTTAACAGTAAAGGATTTGTGTAAAACATATATTGTGAATAAAAGACAGAACAATGTGCTTCGGAATATTGATCTGACTGTAAGGGAGGGGGAAATGGTTGCCGTTATGGGCCCTTCCGGATCCGGTAAATCCACTCTCCTTTATACAGTAAGCGGGATGGATGGCGCCACGGCGGGCAGGGTAAGCTTTTTCGGAAAGGAGTTAGGCGCTTTAAGTTCTGAGGAGATGAGCAGAATCAGGCTTACGGAAATGGGATTTATTTTCCAGCAGATGTATATGTTAAAAAATCTTACCGTTTATGATAATATTATTTTACCGGCCTATCAGGCAAATGGCGGGCGGGGAAAAAAGAGCCGTGCAGAGATTAATGAGCGGGCAAAGGAATTAATGAGGAAACTTGGAATTATTGAAATTGCGGAAAATGATATTACGGAGGTTTCCGGCGGTCAGCTTCAAAGGGCGTGTATCTGCAGAAGCCTGATTAATCAGCCGAAAATGGTCTTTGCGGATGAACCCACAGGGGCTTTAAATCAGCAGAATTCCATAGAGGTTATGAGAGAGTTAAACCGTATTAATGCAGAAGGAACCACCATTATGCTTGTTACCCACGACAGTAAAGTGGCGGCCAAAAGTGACAGAGTGCTTTATATAGAGGATGGAAGCATCAAGGGTGAAAAGCAGCTTGGTAAATTTGAAAATGAAAGTGAAATCAGGGACAGGGAAAGAAAGCTGTCCGGCTGGCTTTTGGAAATGGGATGGTAAGAAGGCTGCCCGGCCGGCTTTTGGAAATGGGATGGTAAGAAGGCTGTCCGGCCGGGCTTTCTGAAGGAGGACTTAAATGACGGATATTCTTCTTGTGGAGGATAACAGGGAACTGGCAGATTTAATTCAGACCTTTTTAAAAAGCGACGGATATTCTGCAGTATGCAGGGAAAGTGCAGAGGAAGCGCTGGCTTTCCTTGAGGATACAAAGGTAAAAATGATTCTTCTGGATATTATGCTGCCGGGAATGGACGGTTTCGGATTTTTAAGCGCTGTCAGGAAAGAGAGTGATGTGCCCATTGTAATTATGAGTGCCCGGGTGGATAAAGAGGATAAAATGAACGGTTTTTTACAGGGAGCCGACGATTATCTGGAAAAGCCTGTGGACATTGATATTCTCCGGGCTAAAATCGGAGCGCTTATGCGGAGAAACTATGATTTGAAAAAGGAGAGGCGGATTCTCTTATCCGGTGCGGTTTCCATTGATAAAGATGCAAAACAGGTACGGTTTCATGAAAGGGAATTAGCTTTGACCTGTAAAGAGTATGAGCTGCTTTTGCTTTTTGCGGAGAATCCGGGGAAAACCTTAAGTAAAGAGTTTTTGTTTAACCGGATATGGGGAGCAGACAGTTTCAGTGAAAATCAGACTCTTACGGTGCATATCAAAATGCTGCGTGACAAGCTGGAAGAAGAACCTAAGAGGCCGAAGAGGATTATAACCGTATGGGGTGTGGGCTACAGGTATGAAGAAAATTAATCTGATGATAGCCGGAGTGCTGGCCTTTTATCTGACGGCGTTTCTTTTGGCAGGCATATTGCTGGAAAAGCAGCAGGAGGAAAAGAGCAGGGAATATCTGGTGGAAGTGAATAGAATTATGTACGGCTTAGAAGAAGAGGGGAGTTTTTCTAAGCCTGATTTGCGTGAAATGAAGTTTGTAAAGCAGGCGGCTTTTCTGAAAGCTGAGGATATGGGAAATTTAGAGAAGCTTGAAGAATTCTTTCATAAAAGGAACGGGATGGAAATTTATATACAGCCCCTTTCTGATGGAAAAAGAATACTGGGCTTTGTCCGGTTTGAGTACAAAAATGCTTCCAGGGCAAGGGGAAAAATTGTATTGGCGGAAGGGGTGATTTTACTGTCAGGCGCCTTTATGCTGATTGTTTTACTCTATATCAGAAATAAGCTGATAAGGCCTTTTTTTGCCTTGCAGGATATGCCTTATGAACTGGCAAAGGGCCGTCTTCAGACGGAAATTGAAGAAAACAAAAGCCATTTCTTTGGAAAATTTGTCTGGGGAATTTCCATGCTGAAGGACAATCTGAAGGCATCCCAGACAAAAGCGCTGAAGCTGGAAAGGGAAAAGAAGCTGCTTCTGCTGTCCCTTTCCCATGATATCAAAACGCCCTTAAATTCCATTAAGCTGTATGCAAAGGCTCTTAAGGAGGGGCTGTATGATACGGAGGATAAACAGGTACAGGCAGCAGGGCAGATTGAAAAGCTGTCAGGGGAAATCGAAGGAATTGTAAAAGAGATTGTGAAAAACTCCAGTGAAGAAATTATGGTTATTGAAGTGGAAAATTCGGAGTTTTACCTGAAGGATTTTGTAAAGCAAATCAGGGAATATTATGAACCGAAATGCAGGCTTCTGATGACGGAATTTGCAGTGGGAGAGTTTGACAATAAGCTTCTTAAGGGCAGCCGGGACAGGGCCTTCGAGGCAGTGGAAAATATTATGGAAAATGCTTTTAAATATGGAAACGGAAAAAGAATAGAGATTTCTTTTTATGAGGAAGAATGCTGTCAGCTGATTAAAATCAGAAATACGGGAGAAGCTGTAAAAGCAGAAGAAATGCCCCATCTTTTTGACAGCTTTTACCGGGGAAGTAATGCGGGAAACAGGGAAGGAAACGGTTTGGGATTATATATCTGCCGGGAAATCATGCGTAAAATGGAAGGAGAAATCTTTGCCTGCCGGGAAGAGGACGGCATGAGCTTTCATTTGGTGTTTCAAATGTAGAATAAGCATAAAGTTTCATAAATTACGCAGAATATATTACAAATAAATGAACATTAAGTTCGGAGGCGGTAATTTATGAATTCAATTTGGATGGAAAGCGCCGCCCTTCCCGGCTTTAGGGGCCTGGAAGGAGATGCAAAAGCGGATGTGCTGATTCTCGGCGGCGGGATTACGGGGATTTTATGCGCATATTTCCTGCAAAAAACGGGGGTTGATTATATTCTTGCGGAAGGCAGGAAAATCTGCTCGGGTGTTACAAAGAATACCACGGCAAAAATTACGGCTCAGCATGGGCTTATTTATAATAAGCTTTTAAAAAGTGCAGGACCTTTAAAAGCAGGAATGTATTTGGAAGCAAATCAAAGGGCAGTGAAAAGGTATTTGGAGCTGTGCAGGAATATAGACTGCGGTTTTGAGGAAAAAACCTCATGGATTTATTCTCTTAATGACAGAAAAAAACTGGAAGAGGAAGCGGAAGCGTTATATCGGCTGGGAGCAGATGCCAGAATTTCCGATACGACCGAGCTTCCTTTTGCTGTTGCCGGCGCTGTGGGAATGGAGAAACAGGGACAGTTTCATCCGCTGAAATTTCTTGCAAAGCTTGCAGAAGGTTTAAAGATTTATGAGAATACCTTTGTGAAAGAATTAAAGGAGCATACAGCAGTTACGGAAAAGGGAAATATTCATTTTAAACAGCTGATAGTCGCCACTCATTTTCCCATAGATAACAAACATGGTATGTACTTTTTGAAAATGTACCAGCACCGCTCCTATGTGATTGCCCTTAAAAATGCCCTTCAAATTAACGGGATGTATCTGGATGAAGCAAAAGGCGGAATGTCCTTCCGAAGCTTCGGCGATTATCTGCTGGTTGGCGGGGGAGGGCACAGGACAGGCAAAAAGGGAGGAAACTGGCAGGAACTCAGAAGGTTTGCAAATAAATATTATCCTGATGCGGAAATAAAATATTTCTGGGCGGCACAGGACTGCATGAGCCTTGACGGAATACCTTATATTGGACCGTATTCTCCTAATATGCCGGGCTGTTATGCGGCATCAGGCTATAATAAATGGGGAATGACTTCTTCTATGGCAGCGGCTGAACTTTTGACAGATATGGTGCTTGGAAAGGAAAATCCTTTTGCAGAGGTTTTTAATCCTTCAAGAAGCATGTTGAAGCCCCGGTTATTGCTGAACGGTTGTGAGTCTGTGAAGAATCTGCTTACTCCTTCTAAAAAACGCTGTCCGCATTTAGGCTGTGCCTTGAAGTGGAACGGTGCAGAGCAGTCATGGGATTGTCCCTGCCACGGTTCAAGATTTGATAAAGACGGCGGACTGATTGACAATCCTGCAAATGGGAATCTGAAGCATTAGACCGGGATAGTATTTTGCTTTGTTATGCGTTGACATAAACCTCTCTGTTCGATAAACTGAAAGCAGATATTTGGAAATGGGATATCAGCTGAAAAAGAGGAGAAACGGTGTATGAAAGGGAAAATGACAGTAACGGGGATTTACGGAAGTCTT
>CAZDPE010000108.1:0-7588 GCA_964507235.1 uncultured Lachnospiraceae bacterium | reverse complement strand
AAAAAAGTTGGGGGAATTTATAAAAAAGGAATCTCAGAAACCGCATAAAATAAGGCTTAGAGATTCCGAGAGTCTATATTATAGCACTGGAGGTTTTGCTTGAAGCTAAAGCTGTCTGTGGACACACCTGCATAGCAGGTGGTTTATTAAAAGATTGCCTTACAATTAAAAAGCCTACCAGGGACTAAACCTTGGCAGGCTTTTTTCTTTGTTGTATTGGGCTGAGTTAATAGTAATTTCACTTTACACCATTTTTACACCAATTTAGTATAGGACTTCTATCCCACCTTTATAGGAGTTTTATGAAATCAAGAAATCTGAAACCATTGAATTTATGGGCTTTTATAGGACTTTCATCATAGTTCTATAGACTTATGATTTTTAGCCCTCAGATTCCGATTCCTAGTTTCATAAATTTATTACATCTCCTTTATTTTCTATAGTTTCATATATTTTAAAAAGCTTATTCCGTTTCTGTTCTCTCCCGGCTTAACACTTTTCTTCTCTTTCACACGCAAGAAGCTCCTCCAGCTTACCGCTTCCTACAGGCTTTGAATAATAGTATCCCTGAAACCATGTGGCGCCAAAGCTTCGTAAATAGTCCTGAAGTTCTTCATTTTCCACTCCTTCCAGGCAGGTCTGCAGATGAATGCTGTTGGCAAAGCTTACAATGGTCTGAACCATCATCTGCTGTTTATAATTATCAGTAATTCCCCTGATAAAGCTCATATCAACCTTAATCTCATCAACCGGAACCTGAAGCACCACATTGGAAGATGCACTTCCTGTTCCATAGTCATCCACTGCGAAGCGGATTCCTTCCTTTTTGAGAGAAGAAACCTCCTCCCGTAAAAGCTCAAGGGGCAGATTTCTGCACCGCTCCGTAATTTCCAGACACAAATTTTCTGCCGGAAATCCGGTTTTCTCCAGAAGCGCCAGCACTGCACTGCGAAAGTTTTTCCGCTCCAGCTGCCTAGCCGATACATTATAAGGTCAGGATTCTTTTCCAGAAAGCCGACACCATCCCTCAAAGCCCTCTCAAGCACGAAATTGCCAAGGTCGTACATACAGGGATTATCCTCCAGCCAGTCTATGAACATCCCCGGCGGCACCACCCCATAAGGCTCCTTTTTCCATCTGACAAGGGCCTCTGCTCCTTCAATTCTGCCATCTTTCGCATTTACTACCGGCTGATATTCCACAAAAAAACCTTCACAGCCGTTCATTACCGACTGATGAAGAACTTTCATCAAATCCAGATTTGTTCCTCCGTTAATCTTGACCAGGTCATTAAAAAACAGCAAACCCGGATGTCCCTTCTTTTTTCCCCTTTCCAATGTATATTCCAGTTTACTCTGTACAGTGGCAATTTCACCCTCATACTGCTCGAGTACCATTCCTCCGGCACTGATCTGCAGTTCAAAATGCTGACCATCCAGTTGTATCTTTTCCCGAAGCGTACTTTTCACACTTAACAGAAATTCTTCAGCCTGAATTCTGTCGCTGTCTTTCAGGATAAACATGAAATTTCCGTTATCCATACGGTAGACAGCTTTTTTTTCATCCATCATATAAATCAGCTCCAGTGCAATTTTTCTTTGAATTTCATCACTGTAGTTGGTTCCGTAAAGTACATTGATATCATTAATATGATCAATTTCAATTTCCAGAATCGTTACCCTGCGCTTTTCCTGTATATATTGTGCAATGCTTCTTTCAAATCTGCTTCTTCCATATAAATCCGTCAGCGGATCAATCTCAGGAATTACATTTTCATTTTTAAGTATTATAAGCAGGTACCGGTTCTTTCCTTCCTGTTTCAAAACCTCTGCCCAAAAGCCATACATATAAAACCGGTCGCTCTCTGTGGGCTGCAGACGAATATACAATTCATTGCCAACCTCCTGACCATTACATTTCTTCTCCATTGCCTCGAGGTACTCCGACCTGTCGTAAGGGTGTACCTTCTCAAGAAAAAAATGATAAAAATCCGGGTGCATATTTCCCCTGATACCAAAGTATTTCGCTGTTTTGTCAGGAATCCATGTTACATCATTTGACAGATCCGTAAAAAACAGGCAGGAATCCTTTGAAAGGTCATCCGCAGTATTCATAATTTCCGGACAGATTTTTCCGGCACCCTCCCAGAATTTCTCTCTTGTCATCTTGCTTTCCTCATATTGTTTCAATATTTTCTTCTGCTCCTTAATTCCTCATAAAGCAGCCTGTAATTCTCGTAACGTACCGGACTGATTTTTCCCTCTGACAGGGCATTCTTTACGCCGCAGTCCGGTTCACTGATATGCGAACAGTCTGTAAAACGGCATTTCTGTTCATATTTCTCAAATTCGGGGTAAAAAGAGGAAAGCTCTCCCTTATCCATTTCCTCAAGACTTAAGGAAGTAAACCCCGGCGTATCCATAAGAAAGGTGTCTTCTCCTAAGGCAAAAAGCTGAGAGTGCCTGGTAGTATGCCGCCCTCTGTCAATCTTTTGGCTTATCTTTCCGGTTTCCATATTAGCCGACGGATACAGCGCATTCACAATGGTAGACTTTCCTACACCGCTTGGGCCGGCTGTTACTGTTGTTTTTCCCTTAAGGCAGCGCCTTATTTCCTCAATGCCCTCCTGTCTTTTTCCGCTGACGCACAGCATTTGATAACCGGAACGCTCATAAATTTGAATCGGCTGTTCTTTTTCATCTTCGCTTGCAATATCCTGTTTATTAAAACAGATTACTGTCGGAAGCCCCTGCTTTTCCATAGTAACCAGAAAACGGTCAAGCAGATTGTAATTAGGCTCCGGCTTTGTAACAGCAAAAATAATAAGCGCCTGATCCACATTGGCGCAGGCAGGCCGTATCAGCTGATTTTTCCTTGAAAGGATTCGGATAATATTTCCCTTGGCTTCTGCCTCGTCTGTCAGTACCAGTACTGCATCATCCCCTACAAGGGGCTTTACTCCATCCTTCCGGAAAATTCCCTTGGCCTTACACTCTATCAGCCCTTTTCCTGTATAAACATAATAGAATCCTGCAATTCCCTTGATAATCTTCCCTTGTATCTCCTGCTCCACAGCTCCTCCCCCTCTGCCGCTTATTCTGCAGTGAAAGCAACTGCCCGGCGCACCTCTTTATTCTCTGTACTACCCTCTATTGTATTAACAGAACCATCTTCATTCGTAACGGTTGTAGATTCTATCACGTTCTGATATTGAAAAAGAATGTATCCCGTATTTACTTTTATTCCCGTAATATTTTGCTGCGGCACAGGGAACTCCGTTACCTGTGTGCTCAAAAGCTGGGTACCGTCATCTGCCATCAGCGTTATCGTTACAAGAGTTCCTGATTTATAATTAGGATCTTCTTCCTGCGTAGGCGCTGTTATACTGTCAGAAAATCTGTAAGTAGCCTGAACCGGTCCCAGGCTGATACTGAAGTCCACAGCAGTGCCCGGCTCTACATAAGATCCCACAGAATAGCTTTGATAGCATACCAGGCCTGTCAATGCGGCGTTTTCATTATTAACCTCGGATACCACACCCATCTGAAGCCCTGCCTCAATCAGAACGCTCATGGCTTCCATTTCATCTTTGCCTATGATATCCGGCACCCTGACTTTCGTATTTTCCACGCCCTTACTGATTCTGATAGTAACAGCTGTTCCTGCCGGAGCTTTACTTCCTGCATCCGGTGACTGGCTGACAATACTTCCTTCCTTGATATACTGGTCATATCCTTCGGTTTTATTTACCACAAACCCTTTCTGCTCCAGGCTTGACACCGCTTCCGCTTCAGTAAGCCCCACAACATCCGGCACCTCCACGCCTTCTGAACCGGCGCTGACCGTTAAAATGATATTAGTTCCTTCATCCACCATAGTTCCCGGACTGACGCTTGCCTCCATAACAATACCCTGGTCATATTCCGCACTTTCCTTATACTCGATTTCCGGTGTCAGATTTAAGTTCAAAAGGGAAACCTTCACATCATCGATATTCTTTCCCACAACTTCAATCATCTGAACCTGAGGCTTTTCTTCCTCTTCCTCCACGGTTTCTTCCTGAGCCGTCAGAAACCCGAAATCAAATAATCCAAAGGCACGCCCTACTAAAAACAATACAATGCAGCCGATTAAGACAGCAGCCACCACTGCCAGAACGGTAGTCAGCTTCTCCATTTTGGAATCATAGCTGTCTTCCTCCTCATCTTCCTCTATTTCGTAATCATCATACTCCTCTTCTTCGTCCTCTTCTTCCTCTACTACCACATATTTCTTCTGTACATTCTTTTTTATGTCCTTTTCCTTGCGCAGATGCAGCGCCTCCTCCATGGAATCACGCTTTTCAGACTGCCGTTTTATCTGTGCCATATCCTTATCGGAAATGGTACGGGTAGATGCTTCTTCATCAGCATCCACCACCTTCACAAAATCTTCATCCGGCGTCATCAGGGATTTCTTTAAATCAATAATCAGTTCACCCATGGACTGATATCTTCTGTCAGGGCTCTTCTGGCAGCATTTAAACACAATCTGCTCTACACTGATGGGAATTTCCGAAACATAATCCCGGGGAGAGGGCATTTCCTCCTGAATATGCTTAATCGCAATTGCTACCGTAGTTTCCCCGTTAAAAGGCACACGCCCCGTAAGCATTTCAAACATGGTAATACCAAGAGAATAAATATCACTCTTTTCGTCGGAATAACCGCCTCTTGCCTGTTCAGGAGAAGTATAATGCACGGACCCCATCACATTAGAGGTAATGGTATTGCTGGTTGCTGCCTTTGCAATGCCGAAATCCGTCACCTTTACCTTTCCTTCTTTGGAAATGATAATATTCTGCGGTTTAATATCCCTGTGAATAATATGATTATTATGTGCAGCCTCAATACCCATGCTGACCTGAATACCGATACTGATAGCTTCTTTTACAGACAGTCTGGCTTTCTTTTCAATATACTTTTTCAGGGTGATTCCTTCCACCAATTCCATAACAATATAGTAGATTCCATCCTCTTCCCCTACATCATAAACATTGACAATATTAGGATGCATCAAGCCTGCCGCCGCCTGGGCCTCTATCCTGAATTTCGATACAAAATTAGCATTTTCACTGAATTCCTGTTTCAGCACCTTTACAGCCACAAAACGGTTCAGCTTATGGTCCTTTGCCTTATATACATCGGACATGCCTCCCGTACCGATTTTTTCCAGTATTTCATATCTTTCTCCAATTATCATTCCAACTTTTATCATGATTTACCTCTCCATGCATATTGGCATTTTCTAACTTCTGCCTTCTTCGGCGAACACATCGATAATAATCACCGCAATGTTATCTTTTCCTCCATTATCATTGGCCGCTTCTATCAGCTTTTCCGCTCTCTCTTCTATAGTTCCCTGACCTTTCAGAATTCTGCCGATTTCTTCGTCTTCCAACATATTGGTAAGTCCGTCGGAGCACATTAGCACAATATCACCTCTTTGCAGTTCTTCATGAAAGAAGTCTATCTCGATTGTATCTCTTGCACCGATTGCTCTGGTAATTATATTCTTATCCGGATGGTTTCTTGCCGCTTCCCTGTCAATACCGCCCATTCGGACCATTTCTTCCACCAGGGAATGATCCCTGGTAATCTGCCTGATTTCATCATTAATAATATAAAGTCTGCTGTCGCCTACATTTGCCACCTGCAGATATTTTCCAAGACATGTTGCAACCACTACAGTTGTTCCCATGCCGTAAAGGGCTTTATCCTCCCTGGCCTTTCTTCTGACCTGGTCATTGGCAACACGGATAGCCTTACTCAAAATACGGATAGGGCTTTTTTCAAAGCATCCTCTTATTTCCCTGACTACGGTTTCCACCGTACATTTTGATGCATAATCTCCTGCATTATGTCCTCCCATACCGTCCGCAACGATATAAACATTAGGGAGATTTCCTACCGGCTCATCCGATGCATATACAAAATCCTGATTCAGTTTTCTTTTTTTACCGATATCCGTTACAGAAAAGGATTGAATCACTTTTCCTACCTCCTATTGCTGCCGCTGCATATTATGTCTACGCCTGAGCTGTCCGCAGGCACCGTCTATATCTCTGCCCATTTCCCTTCTAATAGTAACATTTATTCCATTTTTTTCAAGTTTATTTTTAAACGCCAAAATGGCTTTACTTTCAGACTGTACAAAATCCCTCTCTTTAATGGGATTTACAGGAATTAAATTCACATGACAGTTTAAGGGCTTTATCAGCCTTACCAGCTCCTTGGCATCTTCACTGCTGTCATTCATGCCTCCCACCAGACTGTATTCAAAGGTAATTCTTCTGCCCGTCTTATCAAAATAATAACTGCAGGCATCCATAAGCTCCTTGATGGAATATTTATTGGCAACAGGCATCAGCTTCCTCCTTTTTTCATCTGTCGCAGCATGGAGGGAAAGCGCCAGCGTAATCTGCAGCTTGTTTTCAGCCAGTTCCTTCATCTTCGGCGCAATCCCGCAGGTGGATACCGTTACGTTTCTCTGGCTGATATGTAATCCTTCCTCACAGGTAAGAAGCTTCAGAAAACGGAGAAGATTTTCATAATTATCAAGGGGCTCTCCTGTTCCCATGACCACAACATTGGAAACCCGCTCTCCCGTTAAAAGAGTGATGGCATATATCTGATCCAGCATTTCCGAAGGCGTAAGCCCCCTTTCCAGTCCGTCCAGGGTGGAGGCGCAGAAGGCGCAGCCCATACGGCATCCCACCTGGGAAGATATGCAGACTGAATTCCCGTGCTTATATTTCATCCATACACTTTCTACCACATTTCCATCAGAAAGCTCAAATAAGTATTTTTTTGTACCGTCTATGGCTGATTCCTGTATTCTTACGGCCTCAAGCGCCGTATATTCATACCTTTCCTTACATTTTTCCCTTAAAGAAGCGGAAATATTGGTCATTTCATCAAAACTTCTGGAAAGCTTTTTATGCATCCATTCATAAAGCTGCTTTGCCCGAAAAGATTTTTCCCCTATTTCCTCCATATCGGTTTTCAGTTCCTCTAAAGTCATGGACTTGATATCTGTCATACTTTTCCTCCATGGGAAGAATGTTTTTTTACCGTTCTTCCCGGCAAAGCCTCAGAAACTCTCTTTGCCTTTTCGTCGTAATCTTGCAATAAAAAACCCGTCCGTTTCATGAATTCCCGGCAGAAGCTGAAGCATTCCGTTCTTTCCTTCTTCTTTCAGGCTTTCCGGCAGATAAGAAGACAAACTTTCCGCCTGAAAAGGATAGTTTTCAAGAAACCATTTGACATTTTCTTCATTTTCCCGGTGGTTCACTGTACAAGTACTATATACTAATACTCCGCCCGGCTTTACATACTGCCAGACCGTACTTAAAATTTCTCTTTGCAGCTTTCCAAGCTGCTCTGTGCTTTCTTCTGAAGCATGGTACTTAATATCCTTCTTCTTTCCTATGATTCCCAGTCCGGAGCAGGGCAAATCCGCAAGGCACACATCCGCCTGCTCGATATCCGCCTCCCTCACCTGACGGGCATCCCAAACCAGCACTTCCATGTTTTTCATCTGCATTCTT
>CAZDPE010000107.1:0-7593 GCA_964507235.1 uncultured Lachnospiraceae bacterium | reverse complement strand
ACTATGTTTCCTTCCCGGTCATTCATTGCCGCCAAGCATCTCAATACAGGCATCAGGGCACCGGATATTCCATCCAGTTAAAATAATCGATAATGAAAGCTGTTATCTGCCTGCTAATTCTTAAAACGGGATTATCAGGCACTATGACAAATATCCCAACAGCAATACCTGCGCCAATCAATGCGCAAATGCAATTAAGAAGAAGGGTTTTTCTTTTGATAAGCTTTTTTGACTGCATTACAACGCAGCTGATAAATATTATAATAGCGCTTACCGGAATTAAAAATATCAGGAAAAAACTTCCAATAAGTCCCATTGCGGTAATACCATTGATACATCTCCATAACCTCCAAAGCCATGCCATAAAACTTCATGAATGATGCCGATTTCCAGGAAGGTCAGGAAAACAAATAATAAAATAATGAATATTAAATATCTTTTCTCTATTATCCATTTTTTCATTGGAAATTACCTCATGGTTTATTGTTTTGACCAGCTACGGCCGGAATGTCCCTTTTTCAACGGTTGCATAGATATCCTTACCGGCTTTATCTTCAAAATGCTTTTTTAAGGCAAGGTTAATGTCCCACTTTTCTTTTGAATAACCTCCATAACGCCTTTTCACATCATCTATTCTTTCTTCAATATCCAGTACACCCTCTGCTCCTGCAAGGGAATCACATAATTGAATTAACCTGTCAACGCTCTCACAGCATATAAAATCACTATACTCTTTCCTGCCTGAAATCTCAATAGTTTCCACTCTTCACATACTTTCCCATGATTTCCGCTTTTTTCCTGAAACCTGTTATTATGCAAAAGCAGCATACCATTGCTGTATTTGCATAATAATACAACTTTTATGTATAATATGCAATACTTTTTTGTTTTTATGCATTTTATTCAAATTTTATTTTTAAATATGCAAAATAGGTATTGCATTCCCATACATTTTGTAGTATAGTATGGCTTGTCGGAAAAACAACCGTTTTCACACAGCTTAAACGGCTTAGAAAATACACATTGGAGGCATTTAATTATGAAGGAAAAGGTTATTTTAGCGTATTCAGGCGGTCTTGACACTACTGCCATCATCCCTTGGTTAAAAGAAAACTTCGACTATGAGGTTGTGTGCGTCTGCATTGACTGCGGACAGGAGGAAGAACTTGACGGTCTTGAAGAAAGGGCAAAATTCTGCGGCGCTGAAAAATTATACATTTTAGATGTAATTGACGAGTTCTGTGATGAATACATCGTTCCCTGTGTCCAGGCACATGCAGTTTATGAAAACAAGTATCTGCTGGGAACCTCTATGGCAAGACCTTTAATTGCCAAAAAGCTGGTTGAAATTGCACGTAAGGAAGGCGCTGTTGCTATCTGTCACGGTGCAACCGGTAAAGGCAACGACCAGATTCGTTTCGAGCTTGGCATTAAGGCTCTGGCTCCTGACCTTAAAATTATTGCAGCCTGGAGAAATGAAAAGTGGACGCTTGATTCCCGTGAATCCGAAATTGAATACTGCAAGGCTCACGGCATTGATTTGCCTTTCTCAGCTGATTCCAGCTACAGCCGCGACCGTAATTTATGGCATATCAGCCATGAAGGGCTTGAACTTGAAGACCCTGCCAATGAACCCAACTTTGACCATCTGTTAGTTCTCGGCGTAACTCCTGAAAAAGCGCCGGAGGAAGGCGAATATGTAACTCTTACCTTTGAAAAAGGTATTCCTACTGCCGTAAACGGCAAGCAGATGAAGGTTTCCGATATTATCCGAAAGCTCAATAAACTGGGCGGCAAGCACGGCATCGGTATTGTAGATATTGTTGAAAACCGTGTTGTCGGCATGAAATCCCGCGGCGTATATGAGACTCCCGGCGGAACAATTCTCTACGAAGCACATCAGCAGCTCGAGGAACTAATTCTTGACCGTGATACTTATGCTGTTAAAAAAGATATGGGCAACAAAATGGCTCAGATTGTTTACGAAGGAAAATGGTTCTCTCCCCTTCGCGAAGCGGTACAGGCTTTCATTGAATCCACACAGCAGTATGTAACAGGCGAGGTTAAATTCAAATTATATAAAGGCAACATCATTAAAGCCGGAACCACATCACCTTATTCACTGTATAATGAAAGCATTGCAAGTTTTACTACAGGTGATTTATATGACCATCACGATGCAGAAGGCTTTATCAACCTGTTCGGTCTTTCCACCAAGGTACGTGCCATGAAGATGCAGGAGCGCGGAGAGTTATAAAAACCGAGGTAAAAAATGGATGTACTCACTTTACTTTCAGTATATTTTATTGCACTGAATCTCATCGGCTTTGCTCTGATGGGTATCGATAAATACAAAGCGAAAAAAAGGGCCTTCCGGATTCCGGAAGCTACCCTTTTTATCGTTGCAGTCATTGGCGGAAGCATAGGTTCCATTATCGGAATGTATGCTTTTCGTCATAAGACAAGACACTGGTATTTCGTCTATGGAATGCCCTTTATTTTAATTGTGCAGATTATTCTGATTATAGCACTCTTAAATGCACCTTTTCAGGTTTCAGTCTTATAAAATTCCAAGTATATTCAGGAGGTCATGAAAATGCATATTGCAATTTGTGATGATAATGTTGCCGACAGGAAACAGTTAGAACGTCTTCTCAAAAGAGAATCTGAAAAGAGGAAAAGCACTACCGGACTGATTTATACGGATTCTTTCGGAAACAGCACCATTCTTTCCAAAAATCACATGCAATATGATTTGTTTTTCATTGATATGACCACGGAAAAGCCTGACGGACTTACTTTTGCCTTAGAGCTTATCAAATCCGGCGTTTCCGTTCCGATTGTATTATGCTCTTCTAAAATAAATTATCCTGAACAGATGAACCCGCTTAATCCCTGTCCTTCCAACATCATGCATCTTAAAAAGCCCATTAAAACTGCCGAGCTTTCCGATACCCTTGACAGAGCCCAGGTATTATGCGAAAAAAGGGTTCCTGCTATCGAACTGCGTTCCGAAACAGAAACTTACTATGTAACGGAAGATGATATTGTTTATGCCCTCACAGAGGGCAGGTACGTTCATGTATACTTAAAGGACGGCAGAAAAGTGATTCTTCTTACCAATATGTTCAACTTTTACGATGAAATATATATGTTCAACCACTTTGTTCTGATTAATGACCATGCCCTGTTTAATATTGCCTATATGCAGAAATACTCTCCCTTTGCTGTAATGCTGAAGGACGGAACCAAAATCAAGTCCACTCCTTTCGCTGTTAAGTATATTAAATATGCGCTTCAGACCTATCAGGCAGAAAACAGATAAAGCCCGCTTCTGCGGGCTTTTTTGCTGCTATGCTTATTAATCTGCAGAACATACGCTCTGCAGATTTCTAACTGTCATGAAGTCAACATCCTGCTGCAAAGCAGCGGAGTATTGACCCACGCGGCATTCGTCAGGGTTATGCAGGCATGACTGTGACTCATTGCCCGCAGGAATAAAATTTATAAGGTTACAATCACTCCGCCGTCATTTGCATACATGCTGCTGATGCCCCGTGAATCCATAATAAGCACATTTTTACATTTAATTTTTTCAAGAACCATTTTTTTCACGCTTTCAGCCCGGTCCTTGCAATTGCAATGAGTAATCATCAGGGTTTTCTTCTCCGGATTTACCGCTTCCCTTGCTACAGTTTCTGCCATTTTGGCAAGTCCTTTTTTGATTCCGATTGCCTGACTGAGCTGAATAATTTCTCCTTTATGCGAACCCATAACAGGCTTAATGCTCAATGTAGAAGCCACCAGCGCCTTTACTCCCGTAAGTCTTCCGTTCTTACGCAGGGTTTCCAGATTATCCAGTACAAAATATGTTTTCATATGGTCACGATAATCCGTAACTCTTCTGCAGATTTCTTCAAAAGACAGCCCTTCCTCCGAAAGCTCTGCTGCCAGAAGCGCCAGATGAGTTTCTCCGCAGCTTGCAGATTCCGAATCACACACAAATATATTTTTAGCGCCATATTTTTCAATATAAAGCTTTTTACCCAGCTCCGCACTGTTGTAGCTTCCGCTCAGCTTAGAAGATAAAGTAAAAACAAAGACATTTTCCGCTTCTGTTTTATATGCTTCCATAAACTTTTCAGGTGAAGGGCAAAAAGATTTCGGACACTTCTGGGACTTTGCAACCTTTTTCAGGAAATAAGCCTGGTCGAAGCTTTCATCATCCATAATCAGCTCATCTTCCACTTCAAGACCTAAGGGAACAATTTCATATCGTGAATCCTGATGACATTCTGCCGGGAACTCACAGCAGCTGTCCGCAACAATTTTATAACTCATAAGAACCTCCGAAACCGTTTCATTTATTTTAGAAAATCATTTAATGTAGTTTTCATTACTACTTATGATAGCACACAATAGTATAAGTGTAAAGAACTTTTGCTGTTTATTCTACCCTTTCTTTTTACTTGCATGCATCATACAATTATTATAAAATAGTACTGTCGGCAGAATTTCCGGCAGTTCATAACCTGCTGTTCTGCGAAAACAGGAGAACAGGAAAACAAGAAAATATGAGGAGATGACATATGACAACAAATGAAAAAGCGCTTATGCTCCATAAAGAATGGAACGGTAAAATCGAAACCGTATCCAAGACACCCGTAAAATCAAGAGAAGATTTATCTATTGCATATACGCCCGGCGTGGCAGAGCCCTGTAAGGTCATTGCGCAGGATAAGGAAGCTGCCTATACCTACACCATGAAAGCCAATACTGTAGCTGTAGTTTCCGATGGCAGCGCTGTACTCGGCCTTGGCAATATCGGTCCCTATGCCGCCATGCCTGTTATGGAAGGAAAGGCTGTCCTTTTTAAAGAATTCGGCGGCGTGAATGCAGTTCCTATCTGTCTGGATACGCAGGATACGGAAGAAATCATTAAGGCAGTGACTTATCTGGCTCCCGGTTTCGGCGGCATCAACCTGGAAGATATCAGCGCTCCCAGATGCTTTGAAATTGAAGAACGCTTAAAAGAAATTCTGGACATTCCCGTATTTCATGATGACCAGCACGGAACCGCTATTGTCGTTCTGGCAGGCATTATCAACGGCCTGAAGGTTGTCGGCAAGAAAAAGGAGGACTGCAAGGTAGTTGTAAACGGCGCCGGAAGCGCAGGCGTTGCCATTACAAAGCTTCTTCTCACCTATGGTTTTCCCAATATTGTCATGTGCGACAAGGTCGGTATTGTATCAAAGGATACTGAAGGTCTTAACTGGATGCAGAAGAAAATGACAGAGGTTACCAACCCCAATAATGAAACGGGCACTTTAGCCGACGCTATGAAGGGCGCCGACATTTTCATAGGAGTTTCCGCTCCCGGCGTTGTCAGCGCTGAAATGGTTGCAAGCATGAATAAGGACGCAATTTTATTTGCCATGGCCAATCCTGTACCGGAAATCATGCCCGATATTGCAAAAGCTGCCGGGGCAAGAATTGTGGGAACAGGAAGAAGCGATTTCCCCAACCAGGTAAATAATGTAGTTGCTTTTCCCGGAATTTTTAAAGGAGCTTTAGAAGGACGCGCTGCACAGATTACGGAAGAGATGAAGCTGGCTGCTGCAAATGCCATCGCTTCTCTGGTTCCCGATGAAGAATTAAATGAAGATAATATTATGCCGGAGGCCTTTAATCCAAAAGTGGCCGAAGTAGTTGCCGAAGCGGTCAAATCACACATTGTCCGCTAGTATTTTCTTTTCTGCAGAATGTATTATGGAAAACAGGGAACAGACAGCATCTTTTTCTTCCGCGCTTTGGCACGGAAAACCATATTATTCACTGGATGCTTATTTAAAAAATACTTATGGTGAAAAAATATATAAAGTAGCTTTAAACGCAGGTCTTACCTGTCCCAACAGGGACGGACGCCTGGATACCAGAGGATGCATTTTCTGCAGTAAAGGCGGAAGCGGTGATTTTGCAGCCCCGCTTTCCTCACCGGAGGAATTCAAGGCTGCTTTTCTTTCCGGCAAACGCAGACTTGCGGACAAGACTAAAGGTGCAAAATTCATTGCTTATTTTCAGGCATATACGAATACTTACGGCCCGGTTTCCTACCTGGAAGCCATTTACCGTGTGGCCCTGAAGGATGATTCGACTGCAGGTATTTCCATTGCCACAAGGCCGGACTGCCTCCCCGATGAAGTGCTCGCTTTACTTAAAAGGCTGAAAAAGGACTATCCCCGCAAATTCATCTGGATAGAACTGGGGCTGCAGACTATCAGGGAACAAACTGCTGCTTTTATACGCCGCGGATACTCTTTATCCTGCTTTGAAGCTGCCCTTGACGCTTTACAAGACCTCTCTCTTCCTGTCATTGTACACTTAATTTTAGGTCTTCCGGGTGAAACAAAAGCAGATACCCTTTCCGCCATATCTTATTTAAACAGACTCCCCATATGGGGAATCAAGCTTCAGCTTCTCCATATTTTAAAAGACACTGACCTTGCGGAATTGTACTTTGAAAACCCACAGAAAATCTGCGTATTCCCTGATAAAGAAGCTTATCTTGATTTACTGATAAGCTGCATGGAACATCTCCGGCCCGATATAGTAATTCACAGAGTAACAGGAGATGCACCGAAAGCTTTACTGATTGCTCCTTTATGGAGCGGCGACAAACGCGGCGTGCTCAATGCATTTCACCGGATAATGAAAGAACAGGGAGCATTTCAGGGAAAGCTTTACAGCGGCGAGAAATGAAATAATATAAGAAAGGATGGTTTATCATGCAGGACCCACTGACTCTCTACAAATTAATTATACTATATATGTTAAACAGAGTAGATTTCCCCCTAACCAGAACACAGATAAGCGATTTCATTCTGAATAAAGAATATACCAATTTTCTTACCCTGCAGCAGGTAATCGGAGAATTAATTGACGCCGGGCTGGTTACTGCCGAAACTATCCGAAACAGAACCCAGTTAATTCTTACTGATGACGGTACACAGACCCTGGAATTTTTTGGGAATCAAATCAGTTCTTCCATTAAGGCGGAAATTGATGATTATTTAAAGGATAATGAAATGGTGCTCAGAAACGAGGTTTCCGTTCTGTCGGATTATTATAAGTCCACTTCCGGAGAATATGAAGCCCGCCTTGTTGCAAAGGACAAGGGAATCAACTTAATCGATATTACCATCTCGGTGCCTTTGGAAGAAACCGCCGCTTCCATCTGCGACAACTGGCAGAAAAAAAACCAGGATATTTATCAATACCTTGTAGGTCAGTTATTTTAATTCAGCTGCTAAAGAAATGGGATTGCATTACAGTTTATGGGGAAGCTGCAGAACAAAAAACAGAAGTTGATAAGGAGGAAATCGGAATATGAAATTTGAAGAAAAAGATATTCACTTAATGATAAATATTTTAGGAAACTGATTTTGAAGCAAAGACGCTACATAGGGAATATTTCGTTTCCATAGTGCCTTGTCGTTCTTCCTTTTCCATTCGCTCTCGATAACACAATAAATAAAACCGCAGTAATTATGCACAATGTAACGATGCCTGCGATTGTTGATGACAGTTCCATTA
>CAZDPE010000106.1:0-7784 GCA_964507235.1 uncultured Lachnospiraceae bacterium | reverse complement strand
GACCCTCGCGGCATTCGTCAAGGTCATGCAAGCATGACTTTGACTCATTGCACGTGGGAACAAAAGGCAGACTTTATGTACTCTCTGTCACCATGAATAATTAACACCCCGGACATTACTCAATGTCTGGGGTGCGCTTTTGCATATACTTCTCTGATTTTATTATGACTCATAGCAGCATAAATCTGCGTTGTTGAAATATCGGAATGTCCGAGCATTTCCTGCACACTCCGCAAATCCGCACCGTTTTCAACCAGATGCGCTGCAAAAGAATGTCTTAGGGTATGCGGCGTTATATCCTCATCAATACCTGCTTTTTTGGCGTAAAGCTTAATCAGCTTCCAAAATCCCTGTCTGCTCATGGGAAGCCCTGAACAATTTACAAACAGATATTCAGAATCGGAATCATTTAAAATATGGTTTCTTGCATTCTCCAGATAATTCACCAAAGCGCTTCTGGCCTCATTTCCAAACGGAATCACTCTTTCCTTTGCAGCATCCCTGCAGATAATGAATCCCAATTGAAGGTTTACATCACTTAATTTCAGGGAAATCAGCTCTGTTACGCGGATTCCAGTAGCATATAAAAGCTCCAGCATGGCTTTATCCCGTATTTCCTTCAGCGTACCGCCGCAAGGCTGCTCTAAAAGCCGGACCACCTCTTTCATGGTTAAGATTTCAGGTATCTTTTTCTCAATTTTGGGAGCCTTCAGCTTTTCGGATATATCTTCATCAACCATGCCTTCTTTGAACATATAGTGGTAGAAAGCCTTAAGAGATGCTATATTTCTGGAAATTGTAGCTGCCGAGAAGTGATTTTTTTCCAGATACAGCACATAAGAATTCAAATTAGTTGCACTGATTTTCTGTACATCCCCAATCCCCTGATTCTCCATAAAATGCTGCACCTTAAGAAGATCCCTGCGATAAGACACTTCCGTATTCTCAGAAGTTCTTTTCACATTATGTAAATAAATTATGAATGAATTGATTTCCTGTTCCATATCTTTAGTAATTATCTCCTTTTTCTTTTAATAGTATAATCAGAAGATAAAAGAAAAGCAAGTTTGTTTTTTTACGTTATAACGTTTTTTAAGTTGAGTTTTTAAAAAAAATACAACATATCGAAACTTGCATTTAAGAAGGATACAACATCTTGAAAAAATTTTTTTAAAATATTTTTACTATATCCGTCATGAGAATGGGATTTACATAACACTCCAGAATACAGCCTATTACCACCACACAGATAATCCATACAAGCAGCATTCCCTGATGAAGATACTGCTTATGTTTATTCCCATATGCAGGCCACATACACCGTCCCGGATAGTATTTGAAACAACAGTTTTCATAACACCAGCACAGCATCATAATTCCTGCCGGAAGAAGCAAAAGTTGCTGCGGAAACAAGCCCGCCAGAATCAGCAGCATTCCCTTTACCCCATACCTGATTACTGCAGCGGTAATCAGCATTCCGGTCAGTATTCCCTGCCATGCGATACAAAAATATGCAGCCGCTACGCCAAGACTGGTAGTTGAAATCACTCCCAAAAATAAAATTGGCTTTATCCTGTGTCTGAGAACATAAGGGAAAAAGCTTTTACCGTCTACTTCCAGATATTTGATTCTGCTTAATGAAGCTGAATTGAAAACTCCATCATCTCCTAAAAATATATTACTTCCCAGATTCATAATAAAGGTTCCGGTGAAAATTCCGGCTATAAAAATACACAGCCATACTCTGTAAACTGCATTTTTATTTTGGTGATACACAAGCTGCCTCCTGTTTTCATATCCTTATCCAATATATGAAAAACAGGCAGTGCATATGCACTGCCTGACAGCATTATCTGTATTTTTCTTTATATGCCAAAATAGCCGATACTGTTTTGGCATCCTGTATTTCATTTGTCAACACTTTCTGAATCAGTTCTTCCAAATCATAAGCCTTTACAGTTACATACTCATCCTCATCAAGATGCTGTTTCCCGGGCGTTAAACCTGTTGCCACATAAATATCAATCTTCTCATTGCAAAATGCTACTGTCGTCCTGATAGTAAGAAGCAATTCCAGTTTTTCAGCCGTATATCCTGTTTCCTCGGTCAGCTCTCTGGCTGCCGCATCTTTTGTTGGCTCATCTATACCGTTCAATCCGCCTGCCGGAATCTCTATTGTATACCTGTCAAGGGCATTCCTGTACTGACTTACCATAATCAGCCTGCCCTGATCATCCACCGGCACCACTGCCGCCGCTCCGTTATGTTTGATAAAATCCCATTTTACAATATTTCCGTTAGGAACCTGGATTGTATCCTGATAATAATCAATAATTGCACCCTTCTGTACCAGGTCACGGGACAATCTCTTAAATTCTTCCATCTTAATCTCCGTTCCGGAGCGTTACCGACGGGCGAAGAAGAATCCGCGAAGAAGGCTTCTCTTCTGTCATCAGAGCTATTTGTGACGCTCCGGCACAAATAGCTGTGTGAAAAATAAGCTATCAGCCTTATTTTTCACACTGTCCTATTTACCGGCAAGTATTTTATCCACACTTACCATTTTTACGCAAAGAACAAACAAATCCGCAGCCATTGCCAGCTCTTCTGATGTAGGGAAAGTAGGCGCCAGCCTGATATTACTGTCCTGAGGGTCATTCTTATACGGATAAGTAGCTCCTGCCCCTGTTAATACAACTCCCGCTTCTCTGCATTTGCTTACAATTTCTTTTGCACAGCCGGGAAGTGCATCGAAGGAAATAAAATAACCGCCGTTAGGTTTTACCCATGAACCGATTTCCAAACCTGAAAGTTCATTTTCAAGAACCTGAAGCACTGCTTCAAACTTGGGCCGCATAATGGCCGCATGCTTTTTCATATGGGCTTTCATACCGTCAATATTCTTAAAATATTTCACATGACGCAGCTGATTCAGCTTATCATGGCCAATTGTCTGGATTGTCATCGTTTTTATAAAATATTCCAAATTGGCTTTAGAAGCCGCTACCGCTGCAATACCGCCTCCCGGAAAAGTTACCTTGGAGGTAGAGCAGAACTCATATACCATATCGGGATTGCCTGCTTTTTCACATTCACCCAGAATATCCAGAAGTTCATCACATTCATCTTCATATAAATCATGAATGACATACGCATTATCCCAGAAAATTCTGAAATCCTTTGCTGCCGGCTTTAATGCTGCAAATCTTTTTACCGTTTCATCTGAATAAGTAATTCCCTGAGGATTGGAATATTTCGGTACGCACCAGATACCCTTAATTGATTCATCCTCACTGACAAGCTTTTCCACAACATCCATATCAGGTCCTGTCTTTGTCATGGGAACATTTATCATTTCGATTCCAAACTGCTCTGTTATGGCAAAATGTCTGTCATATCCCGGTACGGGACACAAAAATTTCACTTTATCAAGCTTACACCAGGGCGTAGAACCCATCACTCCAAAAATCATGGAACGAGCGACTGTATCATACATAATCGTCAGGCTCGCATTGCCGCATACAATCACATTCTCTGCGGGTACGGAAATCATATCTCCCATTAACCTCCTGGCTTCCGGAATTCCCTCTAAAATACCATAGTTCCTGCAGTCAACGCCTGCTTCTGTTTTTAATTCGGTTTCGGAATTCAACACATCCATAAATTCCATTTCCATATCAAGCTGGGAGGAAGCCGGTTTTCCTCTCGACATATCAAGCTTCAGACCTTTTGCTTTAACCTCTTCATATTCTTTGTTCAATTCTTCTTTCAAAGTAAGAAGTTCTCCTTTGCTTAATTCCTTATATGCCTTCATACCGCATATTCCTCCTGAATAACTGATATAGTATCGTTGGATAATTGTATACAATCCAAAACCACATATTATTTTACTATAGCGCACTAAATCCTACAAGCAATTTTTACTGCTCCTTTTTCCGAATATTTTGGATATTTAACGGAATTTTTATGCAAAATATACAAATGGTAAAAGGAAATACCATTTACGGACCTTCCTTTTATTATGCACGTAAAAATCGGCAGAAACCATAAGGTTTCTGCCGCTGATTCATGGCAATAGAAAATTCACAGAACGTGTTTTCCATTGCTTTCCTGTTAATATTATTTTGCGTAATCAATTACGCGGGATTCTCTGATTACATTTACTTTTATCTGTCCGGGATATTCCAGTTCAGCTTCAATCTGCTTGGAAATATCGCGCGCTAAAAGCACCATATCAGAATCAGAAATTTGATTCGGAACTACCATTACACGAATCTCTCTACCTGCCTGAATAGCAAAAGACTTATCTACACCTTTGAAATTGTTTGTAATATCTTCTAATTGTTTGAGTCGGCTTGTATACGTTTCAAGCGTTTCTCTTCTTGCACCCGGTCTTGCTGCCGATATTGTATCTGAAGCTTGTACAATACATGCAATCAAGGACTGAGGTTCTACATCGCCATGATGTGATTCTACTGCATTTATAACTATAGCTGACTCCTTGTACTTTCTGCAAAGTTCAACGCCGAGCTGTATATGGGAGCCTTCCATTTCATGGTCAACAGCCTTACCTATATCATGCAGTAAGCCTGCACGTTTGGCAACTCTGACATCCAGCCCCATTTCTGCAGCAAGCAGGCCTGACAGCTGCGCTACTTCAATGGAATGCTTTAATGCATTCTGACCATAACTGGTTCTGAATTTCATCTTACCAAGTAATCTTACAAGTTCAGGATGGATACCATGCACTCCTACTTCTAAAGTAGCGGCCTCTCCTTCCTCTTTAATCATGACTTCTACTTCTTTTTGCGCCTTTTCAACCATTTCTTCAATTCTTGCAGGATGAATACGTCCATCCACAATCAGTTTTTCAAGGGCAATTCTTGCAACCTCACGACGAATAGGATCAAACCCTGAAAGAATAACTGCTTCCGGCGTATCATCAATAATCAAATCAACGCCCGTCAGAGTTTCAAGGGCTCTGCCGATGATTCTTCCTTTCATCTCATCGTTAGGAAGCTGTACGACGGAGATTGTAGTTTCAGACACATGGTCTGCTGCACATTTTTGAATGGCATTTACTACATATTCCTTCGCCTTTTTGTCTGCTTCTTCTTTAGCGCGGCTCTCTAATTCTTTAATCATAACAGCCGTTTCATGCTTCACTTCATCTTCAACAATTTTCAATAAATATTCTTTTGCCTGTTCGGAGGTCAAACCTGAGATTCGTTCCAGTTCCTGTAACCGCTGTTCATTCAGCTTGGAAATCTCTTCTCTCTGTCTGGAAAGTTCTTCTTCCCGTGCAACAAGATTAGCTTCCTTTTTCTCAATCGCCTCTGATTTTTTATCGATGGTTTCTTCTTTCTGCTGAACTCTGCGCTCGTAACGTTGTGCTTCCGCACGACGCTCCTTGATTTCCTTATCCAAATCGTTCTTAGTGCGAATGGACTCTTCCTTTACTTCCAGCAAAGCCTCTCGCTTCTTGGTTTCAGCAGTTTTCAAAGCTTCATCAATAATCTCCCTGGCCTTATCTTCTGCACTTCCTATCTTTGCTTCTGACACCTTTTTGTGATACACAGAGGCAAGTACCCAGGTAATTGCAGCGGATATAATCAGAGTAATGATTACTGCTATCAAAACTTGCACCATTTACAGGAGCACCTCCTTATTAAATTTTCATTGTACGCTTATCTATATAGAATGTATGTAATAAACAAGACATGTTATTCATGTAAGTTTATTGAAAGTTAAACATTCTAAAAACAAATTTACAATACATAAATTTTAAACTTAAATTGATGTTATGTCAAGTGAAAGTATACTTCGGATAGTATCAATTTGAAATCCCTTTCTGTATAGAAAGGCGCAGAACTTCTGCGTTTCCTCATAAGTTGCCTCTCCGGCATTAAAATTTTTCTTTTTCATCCAGGAAAGTATCTGCTCATATTCAAGGCTTTTATCTTCATTTCCGGCGTTTTCTTCCCACACTTCCTGAATGATTTCCTTTCCGATTCCCCTTCTCATCAAAGCATTAAAAATCCAGGTTCTGCTCTTATTTCCCTTGTTATATTCAATAAAATCCGCCGCATACTGTCTGTCATTTATATAACCGAATGAAGACACATAAGAAACAGCCTTTCTTACAATTTCTTCAGGATAACCTCCCTGCTTCAGCTTGTCTGCAAGCTGTTTTTCCGTATAGGCGCGTGATTTCAGAAGATTCATAGCCCTCAGTTTGGCACGCCTTGGCAGAACTGTTTCCATAATTTCCTCATATACACCATCCGAAATTTCTTCGCCCTCTTTCAAATGATATATGCGCAATTCGCCTTTGTATAATACAAAGGCGAATTCGTTGTCAATCATAACCTGCATTCTGGACTTGGAAATTTCCGATATTTTTGTAACTACCATAAATTTTCACATCCTCCGCGGTGAAATGTTACAGTGCATTCAACACTGTAATACCTATTTATTCTTCCTCATCTGCAGCCGCAGCCGTCATTGCTCCGTCCAAACCAAAATGTGCCCGAACCTTAGAGGCTACTTCAGCGCACACATCCGGATTATCCTTTAAGTACTGCTTGGCATTTTCTCGTCCCTGACCAATCTTATTGCCTTCATATGCATACCATGCACCGCTTTTATTAATCACATTGATATCGGCAGCCAAATCAAGAACATCCCCTACATAAGAAATGCCTTCTCCAAACATAATGTCAAATTCCGCTTCCTTAAAAGGAGGCGCTATTTTATTTTTCACAACCTTTACTCTGGTTCTGTTTCCGATGACTTCACCGCCCTGCTTCAAGGATTCTATTCTTCTTACATCCATTCTTACGGAGGAATAAAATTTTAGTGCACGTCCGCCTGTAGTTGTTTCTGGATTACCAAACATAATGCCGACCTTTTCACGCAGCTGATTGATAAATACCACAGTACAATTAGACTTGCTGATAACAGCCGTCAGCTTACGAAGAGCCTGGGACATCAAACGCGCCTGCAATCCCACATGACTATCTCCCATATCTCCGTCAATTTCCGCTTTGGGAACAAGAGCCGCTACCGAGTCAACCACCACAATATCCATCGCTCCTGAACGTACCATTGTTTCCGTTATTTCCAGCGCCTGTTCCCCGTTGTCGGGCTGGGATATGTATAAATTATCTACATCAACACCTATATTTTTTGCATAAACCGGGTCAAGTGCATGTTCTGCATCAATAAAGCCTGCAATTCCTCCGTTCTTTTGAACCTCCGCTATCATATGAAGAGTAACCGTAGTCTTACCGCTGGATTCCGGTCCATAAATTTCAACTACTCTCCCTTTGGGAATGCCTCCAAGGCCTAAGGCAATATCAAGGCTCAGGGAACCTGTGGGAATGGTTTCTATGTTCATCTGTGCAGCAGGGTCACCGAGTTTCATAACGGCTCCCTTTCCAAACTGCTTTTCAATCTGGCTCAGGGCTGCGTCAAGTGCTTTTAATTTGTCATTCTTTTCCATAAATATGCTCTCCTTTTAATAGGAACGTTTGTTCTTTCATTAGGATAAAACAAATGTTCGTTTTTGTCAATTAATATTTATTACTTTCTGAAAGTATTTTTCCTGTTTATTATAATATCACATATCATGTCCAATAAAACTCCCTCAATGGCATCTCTCCCTTCTTTTTTACTTTTTGCTTTGGATTGTTGGCAGAAAATGCCGGATATGCAAAGCAGATTAAAATATTATGAGATGCACCAGAAAGTATCCCACATGCAATTACTTTATCATATTCACT
>CAZDPE010000105.1:0-7884 GCA_964507235.1 uncultured Lachnospiraceae bacterium | reverse complement strand
AGAGCACTCGGCTGTTAACCGAGTTGTTGTAGGTTCGAGCCCTACTCGGGGAGCTAAAGACTGGAAGTTTCAGTAAAGTCTGAGAGGACCAGACTTAACAGAAACTAAATCAAGTCTAAAAAACAGCAGAGCTGTTTATGAAGAAGAAAGTAAAGGCAGCGGAGCTGTTAAAAAGAAGAAGAAAGAATAAGGCTCCGTGGTCAAGCGGTTAAGACATCGCCCTTTCACGGCGGTAACACGGGTTCGATTCCCGTCGGAGTCATTAAAATTAAAGATTTGCATATAATAAATTAAATACAGATTATTATGGCGCGATAGCCAAGTGGTAAGGCCCCGGTCTGCAACACCGTCATCACCGGTTCAAATCCGGTTCGCGCCTCTTATAACCTCAAAGACTGAATGTTTTTGAGGTTTTTTGTATGTAATTATGATTTATGACTTGATAGAATAATCTGGTGGAAATAGGAGTAGGGTATATAATTCTAAGACTGCAATGGGGATTCATAGGAATTGAACTACAAAAATAAATTTGTATTACTTGGAAAGATAAATAATTTATTGTAGAATAAATGTAACGGAAACTTTAAGGGAGAAATTTATGAAAAAAGCTTACTCTTTTTTGCAGCAGTAGGATGTGTCTTTACGATATCGGCTTGCACTTCATCTAATTCGGATATTACAGAATATGAAGGCAGATGGGGAAAAATAGAACAGATTAACGGATAATGGATTGAAGATTTTGAAACAACGTTTGAAATTCGGGGAGCTATGATTGAACTGCATTTTAAGGGAAAAGATTTTAAGCCTATGGAGTTTATTGTGGAGGAATATGAGCAGACAGGAGTTATCAGGCTATGCCGTCCGGGATATCCTGAAGAACCTGGCTATTTAGGATATTATGATTATATAGAAGTATATGGTGAAATGTTGGAAGGGGGGCTATGTTTGTAGATGATATAGGCTATGTTTTTGATAAGTTTAAGAGGATAGAGGAGGAATAGCAAATAGGGTTGTTCGATAAGGTTAAGAAAAAGCGTGATAGTACTCAGCAAAATAGTGGCGTTTTAGAGAAGGAGGTTTACTGTGTGCGGACGTTATTATGCAGATAGTGAAATGCTCAGTGAAATAGAAAAACTTGTGGGGCATATTGATATTAACCTGAAAACGAATATACAGAATTATTGCAATGGGGATATTCATCCTAATGATATGGCATTAGTGATTATTTCTGATGGAAACAATATGAAATGCCAACAGCAGAAATGGGGATTTCCCGTTGCAGAAGGAAGTCGGATAATTTTCAATGCCAGAAGCGAATCGGTTCTTACGAAGCCAATGTTCAGGGAAAGTATTTTGAACAGAAGAGCAGTGATTCCGGCAGTCTGGTTTTATGAGTGGAATAAAAATAAGGAAAAAAATATTTTTTATCGGAAAGAGCAGACAGTTTTATATATGGCAGGATGTTTTGGCAAATATCAAAATGAAAATCGTTTTGTTATTTTGACTACCGGGGCAAATGAGTCCATGCGGCCGGTTCATGACCGTATGCCGCTTATTTTGGAACAGGAGGAAGTGACGTATTGGCTGACGGATACCGGGAAGACAGAGATATTTCTTGATAAAAAGCCGGCATTATTGAAAAGAAGAACGAATTATGAGCAAATGGAATTATTTTTGAATTAAGAAAATTCAATGGTAAAAAAAGACAGTAATTAACGAAGGGAGAGGAAACTATGGAATTACCGTTTCAAATTGATTTGGCAGGCCAGGTGGCAGTGGTGACAGGAGGCAGCGGCATTATCGGAGGAATGTTTGCAAGAGCATTGGCGAAGTGCGGCGCAAAGATAGCGGTACTTGGCAGAAGACCGGAAAACGGCATTCCGGTTGTAAATGATATTGAAGCCGAGGGCGGAGAAGCAATTTCCGTAGCAGCTAATGTTCTGGACAAGGAAAGCCTGGAAGAGGCGAGAAAAGAAATTCTGGATAAATGGGGGAAAATAAATATCCTTGTAAACTGTGCGGGCGGAGCCGTAAAAAGTGCAGAAATTCCTCAGGATCAATTTTCAGATTTTACGGGAGATATGCTGAACTTTTTCACTACGGATATGGAAAATATAAAAAGAGAGCTTGATTTGAATTTATATGGAACTATGCTTCCTACGCAAATTTTCGGTGCTCATATGGTGAATCAGGAAAATGCCAATATTATTAATATATCGAGTATGGGCGCATATGGACCATTGACAAGGATTCCGGGGTATTCCGGAGCGAAAGCAGCCATCAGTAATTTTACGGAATGGGCAGCGAATTATTTTGCAAAAAGCGGTATACGTGTTAATGCCATTGCCCCGGGATTTTTTCAGACAACGCAGAATCATGCTCTTCACTTTAACGAGGATGGGACACCGACTCATCGAAGCCAGAAGATTATTGACAGCACACCTATGGGAAAATATGGAGATCCGGAGGACTTAATCGGTGCGCTTTTGTTTCTGGTAAGCCCTAAAGGAAGCAGCTTCGTTACAGGTGTAGTGCTCCCTGTAGATGGCGGATTCCATTGCTATTTGGGAGTTTAGTAAACAATAGAAAGCACGCTTTGCGAACTTTCTATTGTCATGAAATAGAAAAAAACGGCAGTTTCAGAAATGAAACTGCCTGTTTTTTTAAGATGACAAAATAACTGCGTTTTTTTTATTCCGCCCAGGAAAGGGCTTCTTCAAGACTGTCGGCTCCAAGAATATTCAGCATAAAATCCAGGTTATCTTTTGACTCTTCAGTATCTATATTTTTAAATATGTTTAAAATAAATTTGGAGGTTTGATCCAAGTCATAAATGCCAAAAGCAAGTCCCTGTTTCACTTCTTCAGGAGAATCGGTCTGCCTGTTCATAATAAACGCCTTTACATAAGGATTGGCGTCAATAATGTAGTAGCAGTAAGCAAATGCGGCGGCCTGCAGCTTTTCTCCGGATGTAGAGGAAAAGCCAAGTTCAGTAACAGTAATACTGCGAACTTCTCCATTTCGGTCAAGGTATTCCTTTTGACATAAAAAATCGGTTAACGTTCTTAAGTTCATCAGTGTAAGAAGCGGCGCATCTACAGTTTTGTCATAGGTCTGGGACCAGTAGTTTACTCTGGTAAGAGGATTGGGGTAGGGATGAATTGCCAATCCCCAGTCATAGTTGCCTTTATTACGGGCAGCTTCATTAATTGCTTCTATAAGGTCTTTACCGTTAAATTTAGCTTTATTATTATTTTCATTATTGTTCCAGTCATGGTCGATACTAAAATAAACATTTGCATCTGCATAATTGCTCTTGGCAGCGTTGTAAAAGATCCTGAGAGCTTTTTCAAATTCTTCAGCATATAAATTAATATCGCTGGTGTCCATATAATTCCATATTTTATGCTGATTAATTTCATTAGCAATTACCCAGTCAGAAACAAGCCCGTATTTCCCGCCGGAATAACGTTCTGTCAAAAAGGAAGCAATTGCCTCCAAATGCATACAGCCTTCTTCCTCTGCTGTGTTGAAAGCGTAATAATAAGCGCCCGATTCCTCATTCCTTGACAATGGATGGATCAGTTCGGGGTAAGCTTCATTCCAATCGTTTAAGATAATGGCTGTTGAACAGATACCGCTGTTTGTAAGATAAGTAAACAGATTATCATAGCTGTTAATAATAGCGCCGTTAAACTTGTAGGTTTTTTCCTTGTATTTATAAGAGATGGTTGGATAGTCCGCATCTGTTGTTTCACCGATAATATGCGATAACGGAATGTTGTATATGGCATACTGCACGCCTAAATCTGTTAACAGGGGCGTTCCAAGCATGGAAGGGTCAAGCAGAAGTCCTTTTTTGGACTTCTGTTCCGGACAGCTGTCTGAATTTCCGGCTATGATTTCCGGATTAGTGATGTAAAAACCTGTAGAAAGGGGAACATAGTTCCCGTTCAATAATAAAGCAGGTACAAATTGCTGAAAAAGCTGGCCTTCCCGGTAAGTCCAGTTAATTTCGCAATTGGTTGATTTTTCAACGGCAGTTACAGGTTCCCTGTCAAAATCATCGGAAGAATCACAGGACTCATAAGTATTAAAGGCAAACAAATAAATAAAAGCGTCATCGCTTCCGGGAATATCCGGAAGCGTAAGATAAAGAGTGAGTGTTTCCAGGTCTGATTGGAAGATACAGTCCGTAATTTTTCCGTAGGAAGCAAGACGTTTCGGGGAAAGAGAAACATTCCCTTTCGTTAGTTCCTGTTCGATTTCCTCTTTGGTTTTTACTTCTGCTGCTTCGCTTTTTTCAGCGCCCGATCCTGCGGAAGCTGAGCGGAAAACAGCAGCCTCTTCATGATTACAGCCGGAAAGAAACAGGAAGATGCCGAGAAATAAGGAAATAACTGGTATGAAAAAGCTATGACAGTGTTTTTGATTTCTTATATTCAAGGGTGTGCCTCCTGCTGGTAATCATTTATATTTACAGAAATGGTGATATCCGGATAAAAATCCGGGTTGTCCGATAGTTGGATTTTTCCCGATTTTAAATCACCGAGTATTTGTAAGTAGTCTTCTACCGTTGCATTTTCAAATCGCCAGGTGTCGTCGTCCAGATAGGGAAGACCGACACATTTTTCTTCAGCTCCGTAAGATTCGGATGTTCCTGACAGTTCTTCCGGCCAGGTTCCGCCATAAGCAAAGAATTCGTCCAGGACTGCAATAACTGAAGTATCAATACCTTTCATGGCAGAGGTGAGAAATAACTCCGAAATACTGTTTTGATTCACATCTGCGCCAATCAGTTTTCCGCTGCAGACATTGGCGGAAGCTAAAACAGATTGATACAGGGAGCCTCCGCAGGCAAAAATAATTTCTGTACCTGATTGGTACCAGGCTAAGGAAATCTCTTCAATCTGAGGGTTTGGCAGAAAGGTGCCTGCATACCAGTATTCTACGGAAATATCATCGCTGATGCCTAAAAGAGCCGCCGCTGCATTAATGCCTTCCAGATAGCCGTGCCCGTATTTTTGTACAGAAGGAAGCTCTTCGCCCCCGATAAATCCAAGCTTTGTATAACCCTCTAAAACAGCCATGTATCCGGCAAGATATCCGGCTTCTTCTTCCTGGTAAGTGATGCAGTGCACATTAGATGCGATAGGAACGCTTTCGCCGGAAGAATCCCTGGGAATGCCATCTATTAAAAGAAAAGAAATATGATGATAATCATTCTGAAGCTTTCCTATAACCTGTTCAAAATGAGAACCTGCGCAGATAACAAGCTCTGCATTATTTTGTATAGCGGTTAAAACCGCATTTTCATAACTTTCGAAGGAATCGGAAACCGCGCTGTAATAAGAATATGAAACACCGGCAGCGTCGGCATAGGTCTGTGCCCCTTCCAGAACAGCTTGATTAAAGCCGTTGTCCGAAACAGAACTGACATCAATGACTAACGCTATTTCACCGCCCGTTTCCTGATAGTCATTATATTCATTTTCTTCTGCTTTTTCAATAAACTGTGCAAGATAGCTGTCTGCAGCAGATGAAGCGGTACCGCCGCCGGCAGAGGCAGGCAGGATGCCGCAGCCTGAACACAGCAGCAAAATAGTAATGCTAAAGAAATATTTTTTTAAATATTTTAATTGTAGTTTCATTGAATACCCGTACCTTCCTGAATTACTGTTCTATTATAACATATGTAACCCAGGATTTATAAAAACTTAAACAAAATTAAGAAATGTTTTTGCTTTAAAATACAATTAAAATTTTTTAATTTTTTATTAATTTCATATTTATATGGGACATTTTGAGTCTATAATGCTAAGATGAAGAAAAAAGAATCGGAGAAAAGATAATGCATGTTTTTATGTTTTTGCTGGGAATTGTTTTTTTGATTTACTTCCTCTGCATTGCTTTCTTTGTAGGGCATGGAACTAATTTTTATTTTATCTGGCTTTTTTTGGCAGCTGCAGCAATCATTTTTGGAATTCTTCTGAAAAAAGGATTTTTTGCCGCGCATGTTCCGTTATGGCTGCGCAGGCTGTTCTTTCTGTCTGTATGCATTGGAGGAGCGGTTTTTATTTTTGTGGAAGGCTGCATTATCAGCGGTTTCTCCGAAAAAGGACAAAGCGGTGCGGATTATGTGATTGTGCTGGGAGCGCAAATGAAGGCAGGCGGCCCCTCCAAAGCCCTTCAATATCGTCTGGAGGAAGCAATCCGTTATTTGAAAGAAAATCCGGAATCCCGGGTGATTGTATCCGGCGGACAGGGAGCAGACGAACCTGTTTCCGAGGCACAGGGGATGTATGAATATCTTGTGGAAAAAGGAATTGATTTGGAGCGCATTATCAGAGAAGATAAGTCAAAAAATACATATCAGAATCTTACTTTTTCTGCGGAATTTCTTAATATGGAAAAGGACAGCGTGGCCGTGGTGAGCAACAACTTTCATGTATTCAGGGCGGTTAAAATTGCTGAAAAAGCAGGATATAAGAAAGTGTGCGGTATTGCAGCCAAAGGAGAACCGTTTCTGCAGTGTAATAATATGATGCGGGAATTTCTGGGGGTAGTGAAGGATTTTCTTGTAGGAAATATGTAAAGAATGTAGTAAACTTTAATTTATGATAACAGAAAGGATGGAGTTGCTATTATGAGCCAGATGGAAAAATTGAAAGAAATCGTAGATAACAGTGAGAATATCGTATTTTTCGGAGGGGCAGGCGTTTCTACGGAAAGCGGTATTCCTGATTTCAGAAGCGTGGACGGACTGTATAATCAAAAATATGATTATCCTCCCGAAACGATTTTGAGCCATACTTTCTATAGAAATAAGCCGGAAGAATTTTTCCGCTTTTATAAAGATAAGATGCTCTGTCTGACAGCAAAGCCCAATGCCGCTCATTTAAAGTTGGCGCAGTGGGAAAAAGAAGGAAAGCTTAAGGCGGTTATTACTCAGAATATTGACGGGCTGCATCAGACTGCGGGAAGCAAAGAGGTATTGGAGCTTCATGGAAGTGTGCTTCGCAATTACTGCGAAAGCTGCGGAGAATACCATGATGCAGAATATATGCTTCATGCGGATGGTGTTCCTAAATGTAAGAGATGCGGCAGTCCGGTGAAGCCTGATGTAGTGCTTTATGAAGAGGGGCTTGACCAGAATATTTTAAATAAATCCATACAATATATTAGAGAAGCGGATGTATTGATTATCGGAGGGACTTCCCTGGTTGTGTATCCGGCTGCAGGATTAATTGATTATTACAGGGGAAATAAACTGGTGGTAATCAATAAGACGCCTACCGGCAGAGATAGTATGGCAGATTTGGTGGTTCAGGGAAGTATTGGTGAAATTTTTTCCGAATTGTAAGAAAAGGGTATTATCCTGAGTATAATCAGTAAGCGGATATGAAAGGATATGTGAAATAAATATGGATATAAAAGTCGGAGATGTTTTGAAACTGAAAAAGCCTCATCCGTGTGGCAGTCATGAGTGGGAAGTACTCCGGATAGGCGCGGATTTCCGTCTGAAGTGTCTGGGATGCGGTCATCAGATTATGACACCCAGGCATCAGACGGAAAAAAATGTGAAAGAGATTCTGCCGAAGCAGGAATGAGTGGGGAAATTGGCGAAAACCCGATGAAAACTTTTGTAACAGTTCAGCCATACCATTCATAAGTTGGCGGAATGTACATTTCCACTCCAAAATGTAAGTATAAACCGCCAACTTATTTCATGTCGGGCGTGCGCCCTATAGAAGCAATTGTGCAATATGCCCTTAGCGGGCAAGCTCTCACGGTCATATTGTACAATTGTTTCTGCATGGCTGAACTGTTGTAACAGTTCAGACACCCCTCAAAAAACATGACGAAATTTTGAAAGATTTTTCA
>CAZDPE010000104.1:0-8266 GCA_964507235.1 uncultured Lachnospiraceae bacterium | reverse complement strand
CTGTTCATCACGAGCGGCGAATGACGATCATGAACGAAGTTCATGATATAATGAGTGTTAGCGAGTGGGAGCAGACAAAGTCTGTTCATCACGAGCGGCGAATGACGATCATGAACGAAGTTCATGATATAATGAGTGTTAGCGAGTGGGAGCAGACAAAGTCTGTTCATCACGAGCGGCGAATGACGATCATGAACGAAGTTCATGATATAATGAGTGTTAGCGAGTGGGAGCAGACAAAGTCTGTTCATCACGAGCGGCGAATGACGATCATGAACGAAGTTCATGATATACTATTTAATAGATGTACGTAAATGAATAAAAGCTTGTTGGAAATATATTTATACAGAGGTTAATGGAGATATATTATGGGAAATGTTATGAAAGTGCTGACAAGTATTTTAGGTATACTGGCAGTGATTGCCTGTCTGGCGACCATAGGGATTATTGGCTATTCCCTGACGGGAGCAGACGGCAAAAACAGGCAGACAACGAGTCAAAATCAGGAAAATGAATTGCTGCCGGAAGAAACTGCAGTGCCTACGGCTGTTCCGGATTCTTTTGAGGAAGAAGAAAATGAAAATGTAAATCAGCCGGTAAATCTTGCAGGACATTCGCACGATTATAAAGAATCCGTGGTGAAGAAGGCTACCTGTTATCAGGCCGGACAGCTGAAATATTCCTGCGAATGCGGAGATGTTTATTATGTGGATGTGCCGTCCACCGGACATGTGGGTGATGATTGGGAAATAACAAAGCAGCCTACGGAACAGGAGGAGGGCTTACGGGTAAAAAAATGTATTTATTGTGATGAAATTGTAGCGATGGAAACAATCCCCCGTTTGGAAACGGAGGAGGAGCCGCATACTCATCAATATACAGTCAGCACGGAAAGAGAAGCGACCTGCGTGCTTGCAGGGCTTCGTAAATACAGCTGCAGCTGCGGAAGTTTTTATACAGAGCCGATTTCTGCCATCGGGCATATTGCAACAGACTGGACTGTGGTAGAGGAGCCTACCTACACAACCCTGGGGCGTGAACAGCGTACTTGTACGGTATGCGGTGTGGTTTTGGATTCAAGACCGATTCCTGTTTTGGAACCGACCCCTTCGCCCTCGGCAACAGCGACCCCGACTAATACGTCCGCAGGTTCTGCATCGCCTTCGCCAACTGCCGCATCAGCGACGGTAAGCCCATCTCCGTCACCTACAGCAACCCCTCATACACATAATTATGTTTCTTATGTTTTGAAGGAGGCAAATTGTACGGAAAAAGGGATCCGTTCCTTTGTGTGCGCCTGCGGAAGCACCTATGCAGAGGAAATCGAGGTGGATGCAGACAAGCATTCCTTCCAGGCGACTGTTATTCCCGCAACGGAAACAACGCAGGGGTATACGATATACCGTTGTGTCAGGTGTAATTACAGTTACAATGATAATTACACGCCTGCATTAGCAAATTAATTTATATAGAATTCTACAAGCATAATCCCTTCTGCGATTGCATATAAAATCATATGGCAGGAGGGATTATTTATGTATACAGCTAAAAGTGTATCAGAAACGGAAAAAAAGCTGAGGACAAGTCTTGAGCATGGACTATCTACGGCAGAGGCAGAAAAGAGAAGACAGCAATATGGGGAAAACAAGCTGAAAAACAAGAAGCAGAAGGGGTATATAGGTTTGTTTTTTGAACAGCTGAACGACCCGCTGATTTATATATTATTGGTAGCGATTGCTGTTTCTCTTTTTTTGAAGGAAGCAGGAGATGCGGGGATTATTGCGGTTGTTATTGTTTTAAATGCGGCTGTAGGTGTAATTCAGGAAGGTAAAGCCAGGCGGGCAATTGAAGCATTGCAAAGGCTTTCCAGTCCGAGGGCGCTTATAAAAAGGGATGGGAAAGAGCAGGAAATACCAAGCGAATTTCTGGTGCCGGGCGATATTGTATATTTGGAGGCAGGAAGACAGGTGCCTGCGGATTTAAGGCTGATACAGGCTGTAAATCTGAAAATTGAAGAATCTGCCCTTACGGGGGAATCGGTGCCTGTTGAGAAGATAAGCGAGAGGATAGAGGGTGCGGACAGAGGCCTGGGCGACAGGCTCAATATGGCATTTATGACGACCACTGTTACCTACGGAAGAGGGGAAGGAATCGTTACTGCTACGGGAATGGATACGGAAATCGGAAAAATTGCCGGTCTGATTGAGGAAGGGGGAGGAGAGCTTACTCCTTTGCAAAAAAGACTTGCAGACCTTGGAAAGGTGCTCAGTGGGGCGGCAATAGGGATTTGTGTATTTCTTTTTCTGGTAGCTGTTATGCAGAAAAGGGATATTGGGGACATGCTGCTGACGGCTATTTCACTGGCAGTTGCGGCTGTACCGGAAGGCTTGCCTGCAATAGTTACAATTGTACTGGCACTCAGTGTTTCAAGAATGGTGAAAGTAAACACCATTGTGCGCAGGCTTCCCTCTGTGGAAACTCTCGGCGCTGTGAGTGTGGTCTGTTCGGATAAGACGGGGACTTTGACCAGGAACAGAATGACAGTTAAAAAATGTTATGTAGACGGCAGAATTTTGGATAAAAAAGAAATAGATAAAGATAAACATATGCTTTTTCTGGAGGCTTGTATACTTTGCAACGATGCAGTCATAGGGGAAACGAGAATCGGAGATCCCACAGAACTTTCACTTCTTGATTTGGCAAAGGAGTTCGGTTATGAAAAAGATAAGCTGCAGCAAAAATATCCCCGTGTGGAGGAAAGGGCGTTTGATTCGGAGCGCAAACGTATGACAACGGTGCATATGAGAGAAGGAAGGCGGATTGCCTATGTAAAAGGTGCTGCGGATGAGATGATTGAGCTCTGTCAGACAGCGTGGGTATATGGAAAAGAGATACCTTTTACGGCGAAAGCCAAGCGGGCGGCAAAAAATGCAGTGGAAGAAATGGCAGCCGAAGCTTTAAGAGTGCTTGCAACGGCGGTAAAGTCAAAAGGAAATCTTACAGATGAGAAGAATATGATGTTTACCGGGCTTGTGGGAATGATCGACCCTCCAAGGGAAGAGGCGGCGCAGGCAGTGGCCAGCTTCAGGCAGGCTCATGTGGATACTGTGATGATTACAGGGGATCATGTGGATACAGCTTTTGCCATTGCAAAGGAGCTGGGCATTACAAATGACAGGGAAAGCTGTTTAACGGGCGCTCAGATTGATGCGCTTTCCGGTGAACAATTCGATGAGAAGGCGGAAAATATCCGTGTATATGCAAGAGTATCGCCGGAGCATAAGGTGCGGATTGTGGAGGCGCTCAGAAAAAAGGGAAAAGTGGTTGCAATGACTGGAGATGGAATCAATGACGCACCTTCCTTAAAAGCCGCAGATGTGGGAATTGCCATGGGAAAGGGAGGCACTGATGTGGCCAGAAACGCGGCGGATATGGTGCTTACGGATGATAATTTTGCAACCATTGAAAAAGCCATGCGGGAAGGCAGGGGGATATATGAAAATATCAGAAAAACAATACTTTTTCTGCTGTCCTCCAACTTCGGAGAGATTATTACCATGCTGGCAGCAGTGCTTGCGGGATTTCCCTCACCTTTAAAACCAAGTCATATTCTGTGGGTTAATTTGATTACCGATTCCCTTCCGGCGCTGGCCCTGGGAGTGGATAAAAACGATACGGACGCTTTGATGCGTCAGCCGCCCAGAAAAAGCAAGGACAGCCTTTTTGCCCACGGAGGTCTTACCTGTACCCTGTGTTACGGAGCGGTTATTGGATGCATCAGCCTTCTGGCCTTTTTAACTGTGCCGTATCAGGAATTGCTTACTGCGGGACTTCCTGTAAGCTTTCTGAATATTAAGAAAATATTGGTGCAGCAGTCAGTGCTGAATAAGGCGCAGACTCATGCCTTTACGGTGCTTGGCATGAGTCAGCTGGTACATGCGGTAGGAATGCGCGATGTGAATAAATCCGTATTCAAAATGAAGCATCTGGATAATGTTTACATGCTGATTGCCTGGGCGGCAGGCATATTTTTGCAGGTAATAGTAACGGAAATTCCGTACTTTGTAAGCTTGTTTGGAACAAGCAGACTTTCTCTTTATGAATGGGGAATCCTGGGAGTTCTCTCCTGTATGCCTGTTGCAGTACATGAACTTCTGATACTGTCTGAATTTTTAACGGGTAAAGAAGACGGCAATGTATCAGAAAAGCCGGGTAAAAGCAAGTATAAAGAACAAAGCAGCGGAAAGCCAGGAGAAATTGTATGAAATTTTCTTTCGCAGAAATTTTCCGGCAGAAAGCCCCAGAGCCATAGTGAGAAAATGAATTGCGGCTGATACCAGAAAAATTACGGCAGGTGAAAGCAAAGGTGTTTCTGAGCTTATACCTGCCGTTATGCTGTCGATAGAAAGAACTATGGACAGCAGAGCCGCCTCACCGGAAGAAAGAATCTGAATATCCTTTTTATTAACCTTTTCTGAAAAAGAAACTGTGGTTAAATTGTGCTTTCTGTGAAAAGAGTCAGGCAGTGCATCATATAATTTATAGAGGGCAAGTAAAAATAATATAAAAAAGGAAAAAATGCAGGTCAGTTTTGCCGGAATAAATGATGTTAATACTTTTCCGGCATGCAGAGAAACAGTAAACATAAAGCCCGAAATTACTGAAACGATACACATCGATATAAAAGGAACCCGGACTTTGCCCACACTATAGGAAAGCCCTGCAGTGAAAGTATCCGTGGACAGGGCGATACAAAGAAGTAAAAATGATATCGTCATGGAAAGCCTTTTTTAATTGTTTGCTATATTATATTCAAATATGCTATACTGTGACATATCAGGACAAAAACAAGCGGCGCGAAGCGACATTTGTTTTTGCCTGATATGTCAACGAAAAAATCAGGAAGCAGCAAAGAAACGCAGATGCGAAGCACCTGGATTTTTGAGTGGACGCGCAAAAGAAGGGGACAAAAACAAGCATCAGGAGGGAACAGGATGAAGCTCATTTTTGTGGGTGCGGCCCATGAGGTTACGGGAAGCTGTCATTATTTAAATGCATGCGGAAAACATATTCTTGTAGATTACGGTATGGAGCAGGGTGTCAATGTATTTGAAAACTGTGATTTACCGGTGGCTGAATCAATGATTGATTATGTGCTTTTAACTCATGCGCACGTAGATCATTCAGGAATGCTGCCCCAGCTTTCTGCAAGAGGATTTCAGGGACAGATTATGACTACGGAGGCTACTGCGGATTTGTGCAGCATTATGCTTCGTGACTGTGCTCATATTCAGATGCAGGAGGCGGAGTGGAAAAACAGAAAGGCAAAAAGAAGCTCCGGAGTGGTGCCCCACGATCCCATATATACTATGGAGGATGCGGAAAATGCCATAAAGAGAATCGTGCCATGTCCGTATGATAAAAAAATGGAATTATGTGATGGAATTCAGATACGTTTTACGGATGTAGGGCATTTGCTTGGATCTGCCAGCATTGAAGTCTGGGCAACGGAAGAAGGGCAGATGAGAAAAATCGTTTTTTCAGGCGACATTGGAAATAAGCATCAGCCGCTGCTGAAGGACCCCGGCAAAACTGACGAAGCGGATTACGTGGTTATGGAATCCACTTACGGGGACCGTTTTCATGCGTCCGAGCGTCCTGATTATGTAAAAGAGCTTGCCGGAATTTTGCAGGAAACTTTTGACAGGGGAGGCAATGTGGTAATTCCTTCCTTCGCGGTGGGCAGGACACAGGAAATTTTGTATTTTATCCGTAAGATAAAAGAAGATAAACTGATACAGGGACACGCCGGTTTCCCTGTATATGTTGACAGTCCCCTGGCAGTGGAGGCTACGGGAATTTTTTATAAAAACGAAACAAATTGTTTTGATGAAGAAGCGATGGAGCTTGTGGAAAAGGGAATTAACCCGATTTCTTTTCCGGGGCTCAGGCTTTCCATTACAAGTGATGAGTCAAAAGCAATAAACTTTGAAAATACGCCGAAGGTCATTATCTCAGCATCCGGTATGTGTGAAGCCGGACGTATCAGGCATCATTTGAAGCATAATCTCTGGAGGCCTGAGTGTACGATTCTTTTCGTGGGATATCAGGCGGTCGGAACCCTTGGCAGGATTTTGGTAGAAGGAACTGATGAGGTAAAGCTTTTTGGTGAGCCAATAGAAGTGCGCGCTTCCATTAAAACGCTGGCAGGTCTTTCAGGGCATGCAGATAAGAGCGGTTTAATTGAATGGGTGGAGAATTTTAAGGAAAAGCCGAGGAAAGTATTTATTGTTCACGGAGAGGATTCGGTCTGTAAATCTTTTACGGAATGTCTTCAGGTGGAGCATGGAATTAAAGCGTATGCACCCTACAGCGGTACGGAGTTTAATCTGCTTTCAGGGAAACTGGAGTATGAAGCAGAGCCCATACCGATTAAAAAGAAAAGCCGTGCTTCTTCCGATGTGTTTGCCAGACTGCTGGCAGCAGGCCAGAGGCTGATTGCAGTCATTCATAAAAATGAAGGCGCGGCAAATAAGGATTTGGCGAAATTTGCCGATCAGATTAATTCGCTTTGTGATAAATGGCAGTGATGACAATGAGTTCCGGACAGGATGAATGATTCCCGCGAGCAATGAGCCAAAGCCTACAAGGCCTTGGCGAATGCCGCGAGGATCACATATCCCGCTGCAAGCAGTGGGGTGTTGACTGGATATCTGCGGCACGATAATGAGGAAATGAGGAATACGTTATGAGTATGGCGGATCAAATATTTATTAATATGTGCAGGGACATTTTGGAGAATGGCTCCAGCACGGAGGGGGAAAAGGTAAGACCGCGATGGGAGGACGGTACCCCTGCTTATACGATTAAGAAATTCGGGGTGGTAAACCGATATGATTTATCAAAGGAATTTCCTATTATGACCTTAAGAAAAACCGCGCTGAAAAGCGCTACGGATGAAATGCTCTGGATATGGCAGCAAAAGTCCAACAATATTCATGATTTGCACAGTCACATATGGGACGAGTGGGCAGATGAGGACGGTTCCATCGGTAAGGCATATGGTTATCAAATGGGTGTTAAGCATCAGTATAAGGAAGGCATGATGGATCAGGTAGACAGAGTAATTTATGATTTAAAAAACAATCCTTTCAGCCGCAGAATTATGACCAATATTTATGTGCATCAGGATTTGCATGAAATGAACCTGTATCCCTGCGCTTACAGTATGACTTTCAATGTGACCCAGCAAAAGGGACGGGGCAGGCTTACCTTAAATGCAATTTTAAATCAGCGTTCTCAGGATGTGCTGGCAGCAAATAACTGGAATGTGGTCCAGTATGCCGTGCTGGTGCATATGCTTGCCCAGGTGTGTGATATGAATGTGGGAGAATTGGTACATGTGATTGCAGATGCCCATATTTATGACAGGCATATACCGATTATTAAAGATTTGATTGAAAGACCGGCATATGAGGCGCCTTCTTTCTGGCTGAATCCTGATATAAAGGATTTCTATCAGTTTACAAGAAATGATGTCAGAGTGGATAATTATGTGACGGGAGAGCAGATAAAAAATATTCCCATTGCAGTTTAATATAATTCTTTACAAAAAGAGCCTTTGAAGCATGTTTTTTATATGCACATCAAAAGCGGGAAGGGAAAACGATATGAATATAATAGTAGCAGTAGATGAAAATTGGGCCATTGGAAACAGAAATGAACTGCTTTTGAGTATACCTGCAGATCATAAATTTTTCAGGCAGGAAACGACAGGTAAGGTGGTTGTGCTCGGAAGAAAGACTCTTGAAACTTTTCCGCAGGGACTGCCGCTTAAGAACAGAACGAATATTATTCTTTCTTCCAATCCAAATTATAAGGTGAAAGATGCTGATATAGTACATAATACGAAAGAACTTATGGAAGAACTTAAAAAATACCCCGATGAGAGCATTTACATTATTGGAGGGGAAAGTGTTTACAGGCAGCTTATTCCTTATTGTGATGTGGCGCATGTAACCAAAATCGACCGTGCATATGAAGCGGATGCGTATTTCCCGAATCTGGATGATGATCCTGAGTGGGAGATAACGGCTGTAAGCGATGAACAGGTATACTTTGATGTTACATATCATTTTTTGAAGTATGAGAGAAAAAAATAGTTAGCATTAGATAAAAAACAGCATTCCTCCGTTCCGGCAGGGAATGCTGTTTTATTCCCGCGTGCAATGAGTCAAAGTCATGCTTGCATGACCTTGACGAATGC
>CAZDPE010000103.1:0-8290 GCA_964507235.1 uncultured Lachnospiraceae bacterium | reverse complement strand
GGTCCTTTACTTCCTTTCTGTTGGAGCAGTAGCGGATTTCTTTTCCGTACAATTCACTGATTGCCATGGTTGCGGCAACGGAAAGGGGAATTCCCTTGTAGGCAGGCCCGAAAAGAACGTCAAAGTCAAGACCGTAATTGTCATGAATTGCTTTCGCATAAAATTCGCCCAGTCTGCGGAGCTGAGAACCTGTTACATATCCGCCTGCATTCATGAAAAACGGAGATTTCCTGCCGCTCTTTAATGTAAATTCACCAAATTTAAGCACCTGGCTGTCTACCATGAATTCAATAAATTCCTGCTTGTACTGTTCCATATCCATTAAAATCTCCTTTGTTTTCTTACTATTCATAGTCTACCATAAAATGAAAAGGTTTACAATTATTCTATCTGTTATTCAACGCTCCGGCAATATCCTCTCTCATATCCTCAACCGCTGCCCTGGAAGCCTCTGCAAAATGCTCCGCTCCGAAGGAAGCATATTTTTCCTGCTGATATGCTGCAATAATTCCTCTGGAAGAATTGACAATAGCTCCCAGTCCGTCCTCATTGAAGAAAGGAACAAGGTCCGCTCCCCTGCCGCCCTGGGCGCCGTAACCGGGCACCAGAATATAAGACTTCGGCATTACCTTACGGAGAATCTTACCCATTTCGGGATAAGTTGCCCCTGCCACGGCACCGATATAGCTGTAATCCTCTCCCATATGCTCTTCGCCCCATTTGGCAACCTGCTCCCCTACCACTTCATAAAGGGGACGGTTATCCGCATCTGCAATGAGCCTGTCCTGAAATTCTCCGCTGCTTGGATTGGAGGTTTTAACAAGAATAAACAAGCCCTTCTTTTCTTCTTTGCAAACCTTAATAAAGGGTTTAACGCCGTCTGAACCAAGATAAGGATTTACGGTGGCAAAATCTTCACCAAAGCCATAAAAGGCATTGCTTCCCACCTGCACCTTGCCAAGATGACCTACCGCATAGGCTTCCGAAGTGGAACCGATATCGCCTCTCTTAACATCACCGATTACTACCAAATCTTTTTCCTTACAGTAGTCCACAGTTTTCTTAAAAACAATTAATCCGGGGATACCGAACTGCTCATACATGGCAATCTGAGGCTTTACGGCGGGAATCAAATCATAAATATTGTCCACGATTTCCTTATTGTACTGCCAGATAGCTTCCGCCGCCCCTTCCAGTGTTTCTCCGAATTCCGCAAAGGCTTTCTTTTGAATATGCTCCGGAATAAATTTCATCATAGGGTCAAGACCCACTACAATGGGCGCCCCTGTTGCTTTAATTTTGTTTACCAGCTTATTAATCATTTCCCTTTTCTCCTGCTTTTATAAAACAATTTGTTTCTGCTCCGCAGACAGTAAGCTGTGCGCCTGCAAAGCCTGTTATCATGAACTAAACAGCAAGGCTTAAATCCCTGCTCATATATGCTTTGGCAGCTTCCCCATACCCTGCCTGCTTAAGAACCTTCTCCACACTGCACTGAATGTCTTTGGTATGAATGCCCTCATCCTTTACCCTGTCCTGAAAGTCTGCGGTAACACGAAGCGCCAGCAAATCCACCATATCATCATTATACTGCATGTCCGCAGCAAGAAAAGCCTTCATAATGGCATCGCTTATTTTTGTTAATGTAAAATCTGTTATTTCTCCGTCTTTCTTAATTACCTGAAACATAAAAATACTCCATTCTTGCTCAGTCCGCGAATTTGGGCGCAAGCACAAAATTTCTTTATTAACGTGTTTTTAAAAACTCATATTCCCTCTTTGCTTCTTCATCATCAGGATAAGTCTTCAAATAACTGTCCAGAAGCACGAACGCCTTTTTATATTCTCCCAGCCTTTCATAGGCAACAACTTCATTCATCTTAAGCACCTGCATCATGCCGTTATCTTCAATGTTCATGGCTCTTTGAAACGCTTCCAGGGCTCCCTGATAATCCTTCATCTGAAGCTTGCAAAGACCCATCTGGTTTAAAACCTGGGGGCTTTCCTGTCCGCTGTCCACAAATGTGTTATACACACTGATCGCATAATTATAATCCCCTAAGGTTTCATAGGTCTTTCCCAAAAAGAGCACCGCCTCATATCCTTCTTCATCTCTTGCCTTTTCCAGATAATTCCGGGCGTTTTCATAATCTTCAAGATAGTAGCTGATACGGCCTTTCTCATAATTCGTCATATATTTCGTGCCGCTTTCCATGGCCCCCTGCAAATACTCCTGCCCTGACTCCTTATAGCCGTTTTCGTCAAGCACACAATAGATATCTATCAGTCTGTCATAATCCCGGGTATTTAATGATATTGCCTTGTCAAAATCCTCAAGCGCTTTTTCGATACTGCCGCTTTCCGTATAAATAACCCCCCGCAGATAGTAAGCATCCCTCTCTTCCGGCCGCAATCCGATAATTGCATTATAAGCTTCCACAGCCTTATCGGTTTCTCCCTGCTTATAATAAGCAGTTGCCAGATAATAATTAATATCATAATCCATATCGTCAACTCTTCCGTCACTGTAGGAAAGCGCCGTTTCAAAAGCAGCCGCCGCGTCTGTATACTGGGTTTTCCCCATATAGGCAAGCCCTTCGCCCCTGTACAGCAGTCTGGGATTTTCATCCGCTTCCTTTGCCGCTTCAAAGCTGGCTATGGCAGCATCATAATCCAGTGCCTGAATCGCTGCCATTCCCGCATCTATATTCTCATTTTTACTCGCAAATCCGCATCCGGCAGTATAAACCGAAACTGTTAAAATTGCCGCCGCTACAGATACTACCTGCTTTTTCTTCATCTGTTTTCTCCATCATATCCGTCTGAAATACAATTACTGTTTCCATAATAACATATTTCAGCCAGCATTACCAATTTTTCCGAAGTCCCTTCGGATAATGATTTTTCATAATACCGTTTGCCGCCTTTCCCCAGCCTAGGCTGAAGCCTTCCACTGCAATCAGGTACCAGCCGCTTCCGTCCTTTGTTTCAAAGGTCTGTCCGCTCAGATATTTCTCAGCCGCGCCCTCAGACAGCGAAAGATTTGCCGCCCGGTAAACCTCCTCCGGTTTTAATGCAAGCGCCAGTGCGTGGGCAGGCTCAAAACGGTTTTTCTTTATGGTCCCGAGATGAAGTCCCGGCCTTAAAACCTTTAATTTATGTAAGGAAGGCGCATTCTCCGGCAGCAGATACAGCTGCTCGCCGAAACGAATCAGACAGCCCTGAAGCTCCTTTTTCAGATATTCCCGCTTAAATGCCGCAAACTCCTTACACTCTTTTTCGGAAATTCCCGCCTGTATTCCGTATCTGCCGGTTCCTTCCCCCGTTCCTGCCGCGCCCTCCTTTTGAAGTACTGCCGCAAAATGACCTTCTCCCCGCAATTTATGAGGCCAGAGTCTGACCGTATTTTCAATTCCCTCTGCGGGTTCCTTTATCCAGTCAGGATTGCCGGATGCCATTCCTTCCTGTCTGCTTACAGGAACCGCTGTAAACTCGGGATGTCTTTTCAAAAACCTGCTGATACTGCCTTCATTTTCCTCCGGTGCAAAGGTACAGGTTGAATAAACCATTCTTCCGCCGCCCCGGAGCATCCCCGCTGCATAATCCAGAATTTCATCCTGTCTTTCGGCACACATGCGCACATTTTCAGGGCTCCACTGCTCACATGCCTCTTCATTTTTCCGGAACATTCCCTCTCCCGAACAGGGTGCATCCACCAGGATTCTGTCAAAATATCCCGGAAAATGTTCTGCAAGCACATCTGGGGAATGATTGACCACTATGGCATTGACAATCCCCATCCGCTCTATATTTTCCGACAATATTTTTGCCCTTGCCGGATGAATTTCATTGCAGATTAAAATCCCCTCTCCCATCATGCCTGCGGCAATCTGTGTACTTTTCCCTCCGGGAGCCGCACATAAATCAAGAACCTTTTCTCCCGGCTCCGCTCCCAGAAAAGCAGCCGGAGCCATGGCGCTGGCTTCCTGTATGTAATATGCGCCCGCTTCATGAAAAGGGTGCTTTCCCGGTCTGTCCGAATCTCCATAATAATAGCCATTTTTTTCCCAGGGAACCGGCTCCAGGAAAAAAGGCGCCAATTCCAAAAAGCGCCCGCTATCCGTCTTCAGCGGATTAAAGCGCAGCGCCTGACTTTTACCGGGAAGGTGCCCTTCAGGGCCGGACAGCATCCTGTTTTCTTCATAGCTTTGAAGAAACTTTTCATATTCTTCACCCAGCATTTTCTTCATTCTCTCAGTAAATGCCTGCGGCAGCATACATACATCTCTCCTGACTTTATTTTAAGCATCCTTCGATGCTTCCTTTTTCGTATCATAATATCTTTCATTAATTTCCTGAATCAGTCTGTCCTGCCTCTTCGCCGCCCGATACAGGGAAATGTAATAAACCGCTCCTCCGATAAGGTAGGGAATGGTAAAGCTGATAAAAATATCCCTGTATCCGCCTTCACTGACTTCCTCAAAAAAGCTTACGATATACACGGATAACAATACCAGCCCCATGGCAATCACATACTGCCAAAGAAGCATGATGACAGGCGGCCATGCATCAAATAAGCGGTGAATGGACAGCACAAGCACTGCTGTGGAACAGTAAAACAGCATCATAACGGCATTCAGATTGCTGCTGCTTTCCCTGCCGTTTATCAGACAAAGCAGTGCATTTACTATAGATAATATCGTATAACTGATGCATATGGCAATAGGGATTTCCACACCTTTTATTATTTTCATACTCTTCTCTTCCTTTCTTCCTGAAGGCTGACGCCGCCGCAAGCAGCGAGGCATGGAAATTGAAGCGCGCTTTTTATTGTCATAAACAATAGAAAGCACGCTTCGCGAACTTTCTATTGTCATAAATAAAATTGCATGGGAATCTGCGTATCCTGCATTTTCCCATGCATATTTTGCACTTAACTGATCACTGCCTGTCTTAAGCTTCGCTCTTTTCCTGAATATCAATCCTGATATGCACATCGCGGAGCTGCTTTTCATCCACTTCCGAAGGCGCTCCCATCATCACATCCTGCGCCGTCTTGTTCATAGGGAAAGGAATGATTTCACGAATGCTTTCTTCTCCCGCAATGAGCATAACCATACGGTCAATTCCGGGTGCAATTCCTGCATGAGGAGGCGCTCCGTAGCAGAATGCATTGTACATGGCAGGGAATTTTGCCTTCACATGCTCTTCGTCAAGACCCACCAGCTGGAATGCCTTTACCATGATTTCAGGGTCATGATTCCGGACAGCGCCGGAGGAAAGCTCCACGCCGTTGCAGACCAAATCATACTGATAAGCATAGATATCAAGAGGGTTCTTATGAACAAGGGCATCCATTCCGCCCTGAGGCATGGAGAAAGGATTGTGGCAGAATTCCAGCTCACCGCTTTCTTCTCCGATTTCGTACATGGGGAAATCCACAATCCAGCAGAACTCGTAGCACTCTGTCTTCCTATGCGCTTCACTTGCAGCGCCTAAGAATCTTCTCAGTACGCCGGCAGTCTTCTGGGCTTCAAGGAGCCTGCCTGCAGCCAGCCCTACGAAATCCCCTGCTTTTAATCCCAAAGCGCTTATTACCTTATCTTTTCTGTCCTGAAGGAACTTGGAAACGCCGCCAACCAGTTCTCCGTTTTCATCCAATTTGAACCAGTAAACCTTTCTTCCGCTCTGCACCTCCACGTCTGCACAGATTTTATCAATTACCTTTCTGGCAGCGCTGAAATGATCCACCACGACAGCCTTGACTGTTTGTCCCTCAAAGGGCTTAAAGCCGCAGTCCGCCATACATTCGGTAGCATCCTGAAGAGTCAGGTCAATACGAAGGTCCGGCTTATCGGAACCGTATTTATCCATGGCCTCCTTATAGGAAATCCTGGTAAAAGGAGCGCTGGAGGCCGTCTTATATTTGCCGTATTTTGCAAAAACAGGAGGCAGCACATCCTCAATAACGCTAAATACATCATCCTGGGAAGCAAACGCCATTTCCATATCCAGCTGGTAAAATTCTCCCGGAGAACGGTCTGCCCTGGCATCCTCATCCCGGAAGCAGGGCGCTACCTGAAAGTACCTGTCAAAGCCGGAAGTCATCAGAAGCTGCTTAAACTGCTGGGGCGCCTGGGGCAATGCATAAAACTTGCCCGGATGATTTCTGGCAGGAACCAGATAATCCCTTGCCCCTTCAGGAGAAGAGCAGGTTAAAATCGGAGTGGTGATTTCCAGAAAGTCATGCTCAATCATGCTCTTTCTGATTTCTGCAACGATTTTGCTTCTCAGCACAATTTTTTCTTTTACTTCAGGATTTCTTAAATCCAGATATCTGTATTTTAACCTTACAGCCTCATCCGCTTCCTTGGAACGGTTAATTTCAAAAGGAAGCTCATTGTAAATACATTTGCCCAATACCGTAATATCTTCCGGCACCACTTCAATTTCACCTGTAGGAAGGTTTCCGTTTTTGCTGGAGCGCTCCCTTACTACCCCTGTAATGGAAAGGGTGGATTCATTATTGACGCCGTTTAATTTCGCCATCATTTCTTCTGTTTCAATCACTACCTGTGTAACTCCGTAAAAATCGCGGAGAATTAAAAATCCAAGATTCTTGCTGACTTTACGCATGTTGTCATACCAGCCCACAATGGTGACTTTCTGATTCACATCGGAAATCCGCAGCTGATTACAATTATGTGTTCTTGATTGTACCATGATAATTCACAGCTCCTTTGTTATTTGATAAACTTCTGTAATTATACATTTTTTAACAATGCTTTGCAATATCAGCCTTTCTGAAACTTCTTTTTCTGCTGGCGGGCGGCTATCCTTACATAAACCGGTGTGGGAAGATATTTTCCGAAGGCCATGGCAAGCTGCATGGTCTTAGTGGGAATAATTACAACCTCTCTTTTTCCCATCCGCTTTAACGCATAATCCACACATTCCCCTGCACTGATTCCCTTTAAGGCAAACTCCACATTTGCCACACTGTTAAATTCCGTATCCACAGGCCCGGGGCAAAGACATCCCACATAAATCCTGCTTCCGCTCTCACGAAGCTCTTCCGCCACTGCCTGGGTTAAGCTGGTAACATAGGCCTTGGTGGCATAGTAGGTTGCCATATAGGGCCCTGCCGGCATCAGTCCCGCTGAAGAAGCCACATTCAGAATATATCCCCAGCCCGCCTTCTGCATTTTCTTAAGCATAAGCTTCATAAGTACATGCACCGCTTTTACGTTCACCTGCACCATATTCATTTCCTTCTGCAGGTCGGTTTCCGTAAATTTTCCGCAGTCCCCAAAACCCGCATTATTAATGAAAACGCCAACTTCTTTATCCTGCAGCTGGTAGAAAACACGATAGCATTCTTCTTCCCTTGATAAATCTGCGGTAATAATCTCGCATTTTGTTTTAAGCTCCTTAGAAAGCTTAACCAGTCTGTCCTCTCTCCTTGCAATCAGCACAAGGGGATATCCTCTTTTAGACAATCTTTTTGCAAACTCCAGGCCAATCCCGGCGCTGGCGCCGGTAATCACTGCATACTTTTTCTTTTTTAACATATTCCCTTTCTCCCTTTCCTGTATTCTTAATACCCTTTCTTTCCTTCATGCTCTGATTTCCTGATACGCTCCATAATATGACCGATATTTCCTTCCCCGGCAAAGCGGCTCTCATCAAAAAAATTCTGCTGCCTGTCCAGCCACAGCAATTCATTTTCCTCTCCATATACTTCCAGTCTTTTATTTAAACGTCCAAAATATACTTCCAGCTTTGTATCTTCCAGATAATATACCAAATCCATCAGATGCGTCAGGGTAATATCATCTCCGGTAATTCCAGTTTCCTCTTTAAGCTCCCTGTAAGCCGCCTCATATCCGTCCTCCCCGGGCTTTCGTTTGCCGCCCACCAGATTTAAAAGTCCCTTATAGGGTTCCTTTCGCCGCCTGCAGACAAGAAGCTTTTCGCCGCTTTCATCCAGCACCGCAATAATATTTACATTATTTTTCATTTCTTTCCCCAGCAATTCCAGATGTACCTCCCTGGGAGCATCCTCAGACCCTACTGTCTGGGATTCCACTCCTACCAGCAAAATGCCATGACGGTTCAAGGCTTTCGCCGCTTCCAGCGTGATAACCGTTTTCCCTTGAAACAGGATGCGTTTAGGGGTATTCTCATTGATGATACGTTCCACATCGAAAACCCTTAGTTCGCCTTCAAAGGCTATCACTTCCGCTTCCCCGATTACCCTGCTTAAGTCTATTTCATCTATGGCTTTGCC
>CAZDPE010000102.1:0-8335 GCA_964507235.1 uncultured Lachnospiraceae bacterium | reverse complement strand
GGGAAGAAACGATGATATTAGCAGTAGATATAGGAAATACAAACATAGTAATCGGCTGTATTGAACAGGAAAAAACTTTTTTTGTAGAAAGAGTATCCACCAATATTTCCAAAACGGAGTTGGAGTACGTTGTGGAGTTTAAAACGCTTCTTGATTTGTACCGCATTAAAGTGGAAGAAATCACGGGGTGTATTATTGCATCCGTTGTGCCGCCCCTTAACAATATTGTAAGGGCTGCCATGGAAAAGCTTTTGCATATTTCGCCTTTGCTGGTAGGACCGGGAGTAAAGACCGGTCTGAATATACTGATGGATAATCCGGGTCAGGTAGGCTCAGATTTGATTGTCAATGCGGTGGCAGGACTGAAGTATTATGGAGCGCCCATTATTATAATTGATATGGGAACTGCAACCACTATCAGTGTGGTGGATGAGAAGAAAAATTATATCGGCGGCATGATAATGCCCGGCGTAAAGGTATCTCTGGAATCTCTGGTAAATCGTACTTCCCAGCTGCCAAGAATCAGTGTGGAAGCGCCGAAAAAGATTATCGGCAAAAATACAATAGACTGTATGAAAAGCGGTGTTGTCATAGGGCAGGCTGCATGCATGGACGGTATGATTGAGCGAATCTGGGAAGAACTGGGTGTTCAGGCGCAGGTAGTGGCGACCGGCGGCCTTGCCGGATGTATTGTGCCCCATTGCAAGAAGAAAATTGTTTATGATAATGAACTGACATTAAAGGGACTGGATATCATTTACAGGAAAAATATGGAGCCTACGGACTAAAAGGGCGGAAAGGATGCAGGATGTTACAGGGAAAGCATATCGTACTTGGCATAACAGGCAGTATTGCGGCATATAAAATTGCTTCGCTTGCCAGCATGTTAAAGAAGCGGGAAGCGGATGTTACTGTGATTATGACGCGCAATGCCGTCAACTTCATTAATCCCATTACCTTTGAAACTTTGACGGGAAATAAATGTCTGACAGATACTTTTGACAGGAATTTTCAGTATAATGTGGAGCATGTGTCGCTGGCGAAGCAGACAGACGTGTTTATGGTTGCCCCGGCCTCAGCCAATGTAATAGCCAGGGCAGCCCATGGAATTGCGGATGATATGCTGACCACAACCCTGCTTGCCTGTGAGTGTCCGAAGATTATTGCCCCGGCCATGAATACACGGATGTACCGGAATCCGATTGTGCAGGACAATATGAAGCTATTGGAAAGCTACGGCATGGAGGTAATTACTCCGGCAACCGGATATCTGGCCTGCGGCGATACGGGAGAAGGCAAAATGCCTGAGCCTGAGCTTTTGCTGGAATATATTATCAAAGCGCTTAAACCCAGGGACATGAGCGGAATCAAAGTGCTGGTGACTGCAGGCCCTACCAGGGAAAAAATTGACCCGGTGCGCTATATCAGCAATCATTCCACCGGAAAAATGGGCTACGCCATTGCAAGGGCCGCCATGATGCGGGGAGCAGAGGTGACTCTGGTAACCGGAAAGACGGATATAGAGCCGCCCATGGGAGTGAACCTTGTTGATATTGTATCTGCCGGAGATATGGCGCAGGCAGTAAAGAGCCGCGCCGATGAGCAGGATATCATCATTAAGGCGGCAGCCGTAGCAGATTATCGTCCTAAATATGCAGCTGATGAAAAGGTGAAGAAAAAAGACGGTGATATGAGTATAGAGCTGGAGCGGACAGAGGACATTCTGGGATTTTTGGGCGCGCATAAAAAGAAAAATCAGTTTCTGTGCGGTTTTTCCATGGAAACAGAACACATGATAGAAAATTCCCGCACAAAACTGGAGAAAAAGAATCTGGACTTAATTGTAGCAAACAATTTAAAGCAGCAGGGTGCCGGTTTCGGCACAGATACCAATATAGTAACTTTACTTTCCAAAGAAGATACAATACAGCTTCCGATTATGAGTAAAGAGGAAGTGGCGGATAAATTGCTTGACTACATTTTAGAACACAGGCTCGGCGCTTTATAAAAGAGGTCATGATGCTTAAGGGACTGCAGAGAATATTTGCAGAGTTTACTAAAAAGAAAAATCGGAGTATGACACAGGTTAGCAATGTCTGGCCTGTGTTTTTTGTCTGTACGGCCATCGGCAAAAAATGTGGATTTCAATGCAGAAGTAAAATAAATAATGACATTAACCTGCTGTTAGAATATAATTGAGAAAGAAGAATTTTGTCAGTTTTTGATAAAAAATAATTTAACAGCAGGGTGTAAAAAATGAGAAATATTAGAAGAATAATGATAATGGTTCTGGTTACGGTTCTGACAGCAGGGATTGGGTCGGGCGGAAGTATGCTTGTGGGGGATAATCCCCGGCAGGTTCAGGCATCAGGCAGGCCTGTTTCCATTGAGTCCTGTCTGATTTCGGGAACGGAAGTGGTTTGTCAGATAAGTGCATCACAGGTTCCTTCAAGTGATGATGGGAAATATTATATTTACGCGGATGAGGTTTATGAGGACGCAGCAGCAGGCAGTATTGTTGCCAAAGCTGATTCGGGAACCTCTGTTTCCGTAAGCTTTCCGCTGAATTATAATACTGCGCAGTCCAATCTGAGCCGCAAATTTTTAATTGCGGTTAAGCAGAACGGACAGATGGTACAGGTAAGCGATGAGCATTATATTACCAATCCCGAAGCTCTTGCAGGTTTTACCTCAGCCAGGAAGGACGGCGGCATTAAAGGAATTCTGCCGGATGTGACCAGAGCTTCAAACGGGGAATTACAGGAACTTGGAATTTCCCAGGTGGTTTATAATATGTATATTGATGATATTTGCGCAGATGCAACGGTGCCGGGCGCAATTCCGTTTGAATATAATGGTAAGACCTATTACTTTGACGGAAATATGCTGGCAAAATATGATTCCACCTTAAGAAGCTTTAATAAATTCGGAATGCAGATTACCATGGTGCTTTTAAACGGCGGAACAAGCCAGTATTCACAGGATTTGATTCATCCGTTGGCACAGGACGGAGTTGAATGTCCGGGGTATGCGCTTAATGTGGCGGAGCCTTCCGGCACAGAGCATCTGAAGGCCATCGGTGCATTCCTGGGGCAGCGTTATTCAGGGCATTTTGACTGCGGACAGGTTGACAACTGGATTTTGGGGAATGAAGTCAATGCCCGGACCTCCTGGTGGTATACCGCTTCTGCTTCCCTGGATTTGAATGCGAATATTTATGTGAAAGCATTCCGCATTATTTATAATGAAATGAAGAGTATGAATGCCAATTTCAGAATTTATAATTCCATTGACCAGGAATGGAACCGGAAATCAAATCCCGGCAGTTTTCTGGCGAAGGACTATCTGGACAGATTCAATTATTATATTAACAGGGAGGGGAATATTGACTGGGGGCTTTCTTATCATCCCTATAATTCTCCTTTGTATGACCCGTATGCATGGAACGGACCTGCAGTGTGGGTGAAGGACAGCATTACAACACCATACATCACCATGCAGAATATTGATATTTTGATTGACTATATGCATCAGAAGCAGTTCTTAAATCCGGACGGCCAGGTGAGGAGCATTTCCCTTGCGGAAATCGGATATACCTCTGCTTTCGGCAGCGAAGCGCAGGAGGCTTCTGTCGCCTACGGATATTTGAAAGCGTCTTCTCTTCCCGACGTGGATGCGTTTATTTTGTTCCGGCAGACGGATGAAGCTCATGAAATGGAAAGCCATCTGGCGCTTGGACTGTATGATTTAAACGGAAATAAGAAGCCCGCCTATGACATATATAAGAATCTGGGTACGGCAAATGAAGCGGCAGCGAAAGCAAGGGCATCAGAAATTATAGGTATGGATATTGACGAAATGATTAGTCAGAACATTATGTGGACAAGAAGCGGAACCGGAGTGGTTCCGTAATGGGAGAAAGGGTGATTTATGCAACCCACGGACATATATTCGGAGAAAGCAGTCCGCCTCTTTTGAATCCGGGGTCCGTTTCCATTCCAAAGGAGGAAAGCTGGCATGGCTATTTTTACTTAGTTATGATAGTCTAATTATGATTAGAAAAAGCTAACTATAAATCATGTGAAGCAGACTCCTCAGAAAATTGTTATAATCCTGAGATTCTCTCCCGGAAGGTCCAGCTTCCCTTTCGGGAGGGTACATCTGCAAAAATTATGGAAGGCGAATACAATTATTGAGAAAAAGTATCAATAAAAGAGTTGCACTTTTATAGAAGTTATGATAATATAACTACAGTTAGATAAACCTAACTGATAATTCATGTGAAGCAGTACCATACACTATAATCTTAATCCCTAAAGAGCAGGCTAAATGAACGACCACATCATTTAGTCTGTTTTTGCGTCTGATAAGACGGCTGTTTCGCAAGCAGGCTGAATTTCAGCCAGTATTTGGTTTTGACAGCATACCCATTGGGGGTATATAATGTCCTCGAAGTAAAGGATGCCGCATGAGCGGCGGAATGTGAGGAAGCATGAGCGAAGAAAAAGAATGCAGTTGTCATAAAACAAAGGAACGTTCCGAAATGGAATATAAAGATTTAATTCACCGTTTGAACCGTATTGAAGGCCAGATACGGGGAATAAAAGGCATGGTGGAAAAGGATGCTTACTGTACGGATATTCTGACCCAGGTGGCGGCAGTAAATGCAGCGCTTAACAGTTTTAATAAAGTTTTGCTTGCAAACCACATTAAAACCTGCGTAACGAGGGATATTAAGGAAGGTAAGGAAGAAACAGTGGATGAGCTGCTTTCTACTTTGCAGAAGCTTATGCGGTAAGATGATACATTTATAATAAGGAGGCAATGATGGAACAATATACAGTTACAGGTATGAGTTGTGCGGCCTGCAGCGCCAGGGTGGAAAAGGCGGTATCGAAGGTGGAAGGGGTTTCTTACTGCTCGGTCAGCCTTTTGACCAATTCCATGGGTGTGGAAGGCACGGCGGCACCTTTGGATATTATAAAAGCAGTGGAAAAAGCGGGCTACGGCGCTTCGTTGAAAGGAGCAGGCAGAGAGAAAGGGAAAGCGGTAAACCTGGCAGAGCAGGAGGATATGCTGAAGGATAAAGAAACACCCCTGCTGAAAAAGCGGCTTTGGTGGTCAGTTGGATTTCTGCTTATATTGATGTATTTTTCCATGGGACATATGATGTGGAACTGGCCTCTGCCGACCGTTCTTGAAGGCAACCATGTGGCAATGGGGCTGATTCAGCTGCTTTTGACAACAGTGATTATGGTGATTAATCAGAAATTTTTTATCAACGGTTTTAAAAGCCTGTGGTACAAGGCTCCCAATATGGATACGCTGGTTGCATTGGGAGCCAGCGCAGCTTTTGTTTACAGCACCTATGCCCTGTTTGCCATGACAGATGCGCAGGTAAAGGGTGATATGAATGGCGTTATGTCTTATATGCATGAGTTTTATTTTGAATCGGCAGCCATGATTCTGACCCTGATTACGGTAGGCAAAATGCTGGAGGCTCATTCCAAGGGAAAGACTACGGATGCTTTAAAAAGTCTGATGAAGCTGGCGCCTAAAACGGCAACGGTGCTAAGAAACGGTGCGGAAGCGGAAGTATCCATTGATGAGGTGAACAAAGGAGATATTTTTGTAGTGCGTCCCGGCGAAAATATACCTGTGGACGGAATTGTTCTGGAAGGCAGCAGCGCGGTAAATGAGGCGGCTCTTACGGGTGAAAGCATTCCCGTGGATAAGACAGCAGGCGACAGTGTATCAGCAGCTACCCTGAATCAGTCGGGATTTTTGAAATGTGAGGCAGTAAGAGTGGGCGAAGACACCACCCTGTCGCAGATTATACAGATGGTCAGTGATGCTGCGGCTACCAAGGCGCCTATTGCCAAGGTTGCCGATAAGGTATCAGGCGTATTTGTTCCTGCGGTTATCACCATTGCTGCTATTACCATACTGGTATGGCTCATTGCAGGAGAAACCATTGGTTTTGCTCTGGCAAGAGGAATTTCCGTGCTGGTTATCAGCTGTCCTTGTGCCCTTGGGCTTGCAACGCCGGTAGCGATTATGGTAGGAAACGGCATGGGCGCCAGAAACGGTATTATGTTTAAAACGGCGGTTTCCCTGGAAGAAACGGGAAAAATGAACATTGTGGCTCTGGATAAGACCGGTACGATTACAAGCGGAGAGCCCAAGGTAACAGATGTGATTGCCGCAGAGGGAATGTCAGAAGAAGATTTGATTTTTTATGCCGGTGCGCTGGAGGCAAGAAGCGAGCATCCGCTTGCGCGGGCGATAATGGAATTTGCTCATGAAAAGGAAGTAAAGACAGCGGAAACAGAAGACTTTCAGGCGCTTCCCGGAAACGGTCTGCAGGCAGTTTTGCAGGGAGAAAACCTGACAGGAGGAAATTACAAGTTTATCAGCGCCAGAGTGCAGGTTCCCGGGGAAATGAAAGCACAGTCGGAAAAGCTTTCCGAGGAAGGAAAGACGCCCCTTTTCTTTGCCAGAGGAGAAAGGCTTTTGGGAGTTATTGCCGTGGCGGATGTGATAAAAGAGGACAGCCCTCAGGCGGTAAAAGAATTGCAGAATATGGGTATCCGTGTTGTTATGCTGACCGGAGATAATGAAAGGACTGCGAAGGCAATCGGCAGGCAGGCGGGCGTAGATGAGGTCATTGCGGGAGTTCTTCCTGACGGTAAGGAAAGTGTAATCCGCTCCCTGAAGGAGCAGGGAAAGGTGGCAATGGTAGGGGACGGAATCAATGATGCTCCGGCTCTTACAAGAGCGGATATTGGAATTGCAATAGGGGCAGGAACGGATATCGCCATTGATGCGGCGGATGTGGTCTTAATGAAGAGCAGGCTGAAGGATGTTCCAGCGGCGATACGTTTAAGCCGCGCAACCTTGCGCAATATTCATGAAAATCTGTTTTGGGCATTTTTCTACAATGTTGTAGGAATACCTTTGGCAGCAGGTGTATGGATTCCGCTTTTCCACTGGGAATTAAATCCCATGTTCGGTGCAGCAGCCATGAGTTTATCCAGTTTCTGTGTAGTTACCAATGCTCTCCGCCTGAATTTGTTTAAAATGTATGACGCGGGCAGGGATAAGAAAACAGGAAACAAAAAATTAAATCAACAGTCAAATAAGAAAGAAGAGGGAAAGAAAATGGAAAAGACAATGAAAATTGAAGGCATGATGTGTGAACACTGTGAGGCAAGAGTGAAGAAATGTCTGGAAGCGTTTGCACAGGTAGACAGCGCGAAGGTGAGCCATAAGGAGGGAACAGCAGTGGTGTCTTTGAATGCCGATATCGACAGTGAAGCTCTGAAAAAGGCAGTGGAAGACCAGGATTACAAGGTAGTGGATATTCAGTAGCAGATTCCTCATTTCCTGTCACGCCTACGCAAAAAAGGACATTGACAGGCTTTGTATTGCCAGCGGACTGAAACTGGAGCGGTATGAGGTGCGAAAAGGATTTCGGCTGCATTGTGTTGTAAGAAAACCGCACGCTTATTAAATGAAATATAAAAAGCATAATCAAACAGGGCAGTATCGCGGCATAGAAAAGCGTATACTGCCCTGTTTCGGGTATTATTTTCCTGATAAACAGAAAATTGTGAATTTTTGAGCTATATTATTTCAACCAGCTTCTATGTAGTGATATGAAAACCCTTCATCTCTTATCGCTCCGTCAACAACAAGTATCTGTCCTACTTCAATATTTTTATCGAGAACTCCTCCGCCACCGCAAAACATGACCTTTGTAATACCCATAGTATTAAATAAATCCAGATTTCCTGCACAAGCCGGACAGCCGATAAAGCCAAGGGTAATCCAATACGTCCGAATCCGCAAAGCGGTAAATTAAAATCGTGTTTTCACCGCCGATTTCCCTTTCAAAAACTATCTTTCTGTCAGCAATCAGTTTATCTATGACCTCCGGAAAAAAGTGATAACCAGTTTATTCCCGCGTGCAATGAGTCAAAGTCATGCTTGCATGACCTTGACGAATGCCGCGAGGGTCAATACCCCGCCCCTTGGGGCGCTTCAATTTCCATGCCCCGCTGCTTGCGGCGGGGTTATTGACTTGTATCAAAATAATTTTCGGTAAAAGAAATTGGATTCAGCTTGGCAGTCCTGTTATCGTCAAACTCTAAAATAGGGTATTCATTTTCTTTCATCATAATAGCTGCTTCACCTGATATTGCTTTTCATTATTTTGATAAGCATATCATGTTTTCAGGCCTTTTTCCAGCTTGTTTTACAAAATAGCTGCGCAGCAGTGGGTTTTGCGAATGCAGCGTGGAGGGGCTGTAAATAGTAACTGTATGGCTGAACT
>CAZDPE010000101.1:0-8347 GCA_964507235.1 uncultured Lachnospiraceae bacterium | reverse complement strand
TTTCATATCTGAAAATCAGCAAGGTTTTCTTATGCCATTGATGTAATTATTCAGTGCGTGATGTTATAAATGTTGCCAAATCGTTGCCAGTGCTTAAACAAATTTGTTTGTAATCCGCATAAACACTGGGTTCTTAAAACTTATTTCATCACTCGAACTCAATCGTTGCCGGCGGTTTTCCAGTGCAATCATACATTACCCTGTTAACTCCCTTCACCTCATTCACAATCCTGCTTGCAGCAACGCTCAAAACCTCCCAGGGAATCTGCGCTGCCTCCGCAGTCATAAAATCAGAAGTATTTACCGCCCTCAGTGCCACAGCATAGTCATAGGTTCTCTCATCTCCCATAACTCCAACACTTCTCATATTGGTAAGGGCTGCAAAATACTGTCCCAGGCCTTTGTCTGCACCGGCCTTTGCAATCTCTTCTCTATAGATTGCATCTGCATCCTGCACGATACGAACCTTTTCTGCAGTAACTTCACCGATGATACGAATGCCAAGACCGGGACCGGGAAACGGCTGTCTGTATACCAAATATTCAGGAATGCCAAGTTCCAGTCCTGCCTTACGCACTTCGTCCTTAAATAATAATCTTAAAGGTTCAATAATTTCCTTAAAATCAACATAATCAGGAAGTCCTCCTACATTATGATGCGACTTAATCACTGCACTTTTTCCAAGACCGCTTTCAATTACATCAGGATAAATAGTTCCCTGTACAAGGAAATCCACTGAGCCGATTTTCTTTGCTTCCTCTTCAAACACACGAATAAATTCTTCACCGATAATCTTACGCTTTCTTTCCGGTTCTTCCACACCGGCAAGCTTTTCATAAAATCTTTCCTGGGCATTCACACGGATGAAATTAAGATCATAAGGACCGTCCGGTCCGAAAACAGCTTCCACTTCATCTCCTTCATTTTTACGAAGAAGCCCATGATCAACAAATACGCATGTCAGCTGCTTTCCAACTGCTTTAGCGAGAAGTACTGCAGCGACAGAAGAATCCACACCGCCTGAAAGGGCACAAAGCACCTTGCCGTTTCCCACCTTTTCACGAATCTGCTTAATCGTTGTTTCCACAAAGGAATCCATGCGCCAGTCACCCTTACAGTGACAAATTTTAAATACAAAATTGGAAAGCATTTTCATACCTTCCTGTGTATGCATTACTTCCGGATGGAACTGTACCGCATACAGTCCTCTTTCCGGATTTTCCATAGCCGCTACAGGACATACCGGCGTATGCGCAGTAATTTTGAAATCTGAGGGAGCCGCTTCAATATAATCAGTGTGGCTCATCCAGCAGATTGTTTTCTCTGATACATCCGAAAACAAAACGGAACTCTTGTCCACTTCTACCTCTGTTTTTCCATATTCGCTGACCGGCGCTGTTTTTACACTGCCGCCCAACAGATAAGACATCAGCTGAGAACCATAACAGATGCCCAAAACCGGAACGCCCATTTCAAAAATTTCCTTAGAACACCTGGGTGAGTATTCACCATATACACTGTTAGGTCCTCCAGTAAAAATGATGCCCTTGGGATTCATTTCTTTCAATTTTTCAAGACTTATGCTGTAAGGATGAACCTCACAGTAAACATTACACTCTCTGACCCTTCTGGCAATCAGCTGATTATACTGGCCGCCAAAATCAAGTACAATGACCAATTCCTTGTTCATAAACGTACTCCTCCGTTGTATTTGACACTTTTCTGATACATCAATCACATTAAAAACCTGCCCGCGTTTCGCAATACCACATTGCTCCGAATCTTCGATTCCCTGCTGACTTATCACGCCCTCCGGGCTTTGCAGAACTCTTTTCGTTCCTTCTGCGAAAGCTGATTCGCAGCTTCAGATAAATTACATTATATAAGATAGGTAGAAAGCTTGTCAAAATATTCTTATAAAAACCTTATGTGGTTCATCTAAGCTTCTCCCATTTATGCCCGTGGCAGCGTATCTCATAGCAAATTGCGCGGAAAGCCCAGTCTATTGTCATGGCAATCCACACATCCAGCAGGCCTCCGTGAAAACAATAACTGAAAAAATAAGCAAAGCCTATCCTGAAAATCCACATGGGCCCAATTGCAATAAACATTGTCCATACTACATCACCTGCTGCCCACAGGGTATTGGGCAGGATAAAAGGACGGCATCCACAGGAAAACCGCAAGAACCACATGCCACCGGATACCCTCTGCTGCCGCAATTCTTGAAAAAGCCGTGGCAATAGCCGCCCACACACACCGATTTTTACGCCATAAATTAATATGGCATTTCCGACCAGATTAATCAGGTTCATGGCAATGGCAATCAGCATCGTTGTCTTGGAATCATTCATAGCACGAAATAGTGCCTCACAGGAATTATAAATTGCCAAAGGGCAGATAGAAATAACAAGAAGCAAGCAGCTGCTCAAATACTAACGGTACAATCAATTTTTTCTAATCTTTCCCTGACAAAAGATATCCTTTACCCCCATCACAGGCTCATACCGCTTTTTCAATTCATGCACTACCTTATTGGCAGCCCCCGGTTCCACCACCACATCATAACGTCCTTCAATGCTGCCGAAAGTCACCGTCTTTTTTAGCTCCAGCATTTCCTTTAAATACTGAATCATATTTTCCCTGACAGCATTTTTGTTGTAAATCTTAATATAAGAATATCCCGGATAATCCACCGAATCATACTTTAAAACCTTCAGTTTATCCACATACCCTTCAGCCTTAAGCACCTGATAAAAATCTTCTGTGACCTGACGAGGATATAGCAGCATAAAATAAACCACATTTTCCTTATCCAAAGCTTCACTTTTAACATAATTCCGGTAAGGGGACTTTCTCATTTCCTTTATCAGACGGTTATGCACCGCATTCCCGGTTTCCCTGTAAAAAATAACCAGCATATCATCAATAACCACATTGACAAAGCACCGAAGCCCCTGCCTGTGAATCAGCTCCAGGATTTCCCTCGACATAACATTGGAAATCACATACGTCTTAAGGTAACGATTTTCCTGTATATCATAAAGCACCGCCCCATCCATAGCAATTACAGGCAGCTTCAGGCGTATATCCTTCATGGGAGCCATAAGAGAAGCAGGCGTACGCATAGTTGAAATCGTAAAGTTAGCGCCTTCGTCCAGCATTCTGTTTAATTCCACCCTGCTGTAATCACTGAGCTGCTCTTTTTCCTGCAAAAGAGTATCATCCAGCCCCGAAATAAAAAGAATATCCTTCTGCTTGTTCCTTGGCAGGGAAAAGCTGTTCACCCCAATTCCGATAGCAATGCCAATAACAGTGTCCAGAAAGCGGTTCCACACAAAAAGATAGGGATTGCTGTCTGACACATGATTCACCACAATGCTTAAGAACACAACACATGAAAAATAAGATGCCTGCTTTTTCTTAATCAGTACTGTAGTATATAAAACCACAATAATCATGCCGGAAATCACAAGGGCGTTAACCGCTTCGCTTATTCCGGCAGTAAAACTCATTTTTTCTTCTGCTAATAAAAATATCAGCCCATAAACTGCTCCAATGATTGTTCCGATAAAACGCTGAATGGCATTTTGCCTGCTGTTTGAAAGATACATCTGGATGCACCAAAGCGCCGCCAGCTGGGAATAAAATACGATTCCGCTGCTGCCCCGCAGAAAGGATACCAGATAACAAATTGCAATTGCCAGCGCAGACTTGACAATCCGCATGCCGATGGGCGGTAAAATCTTCTTTACTGTTTTCCCCATTTTTTCTGTACTATATCAGCCAAAATATCGGCTGTTCCCTCTATTCCGAATTTACTGCTGTCAATCATAATGTCCTTGTAATCAAAGACCGACTTGACCTCAGGACAATATTTTTTTTGATAATTGCTCCTGGCAGTATCCACTTCCTTCATCATTTTAATTGCGGTCTTTTCATCCATCATCAAATCATGAGTACAGTTATAAAGCCTTGCTTCATAAGGCGCATATACATAAATACTCAAATGATTCTTATAATCCTTAAGAATACTGTCCGCACATCTTCCCACAATTATGCAGGATTCCTTTGCTGCCATATCACGTATGATATTTTTTTCCACACAAAAAACTTCATCTGTAATGCTGTAAATTCCCATATTAAATGAATATTTTTTTCTCAGGAAAAAGGATTTCGCATTTTCTTCCGCATCACTGATAACTGATACCGGATGCCCCATCCTCTTTGCGGTTTCCGCTACAATATCCCTGTCAAGATAATCAATGCCAAGCTTTTTCGACATACATTCGGCAATGCTTCTGCCCATGCTTCCAAACTGTCTTGATATTGTTACAACATACTGTTCCATAAGAATCTCCCGTCCTTACATTTCCTACTCTTAATTTATATACCTGCTGCCGTTACTCAACAGCCGCTGTTTTAGGCGCCTTCCTGTTTTTCTTCTGTAAATACCTTACCAGACAGGATAAAGAGTAATTTATTATAAAATAGATTACGGTTGCGCAGCCAAACAAAACAAAAACGTCCGAAACATTAATATTTCCGGTTCCGTTATACATATTTGCCGAGCTTAAAACCTTTTTCACCCGGGCCATCAGCTCTATAGTCGCCACATTGGCAAGATAGGAAGAATCCTTGATGGTCGTAATTACCTGACTGAGCAAGGTAGGCACTACATTTTTATAGGCCTGAGGCAATACAATATAAATCATCACCTGAACCGTACCAAACCCCTGTGAATGTCCTGCTTCAAACTGCCCTATTGAAATGGAATTCAGGCCTCCTCTTACAATTTCCGCAATAACCGAAGAAGTAAAAAGAATAAGCGCCACCGCCGCCTTGAAAAGAAGCTTTGTTTCCACTGATGTCAGACCGAACATTTTCCTTTCAAAAAGCCTGGGACAAGGACAAAACACCAGGCAGATAAAAATCCAGAGCAATAGCGGTGTATTTCTGAAAACCTCAATATAAATCGTAGCCAGCCATTTAAAAATGCGGTTCTTTGACTTTGTGCAGTAATTTCTAAGAAGTGCCAGTACTGAGCCCCACAAAATACCGATGACGACGGCAATTACTGAAATAATCAGTGTAAAAAGCACGCCCTTCAATATGTAAATCCATATGCTTCCGTTTTGCAAAATAGACAGACTTGCCATCCAATTATCCATATTATGCCACCTTCTTTCCTCTTCTGCGGGACACTGTTATATGCACTCTCTGGTCACGCTTCTTTAAATTTTCTTCCCACACACTCGCCAGCTTGGAAAGAGGATAGCAAATAATGAAAAACAGCGCGCCGCTGACAAGATAAGCCGGTGCATATGCTCCCCCGGTAGTTGCTCCCGTTACAAAGCTGTAAGTCAGTGAAATCAAATCCGCACCGCCTATAATATAAAGACAGGAGGTATTCTTAAACAGATTTACCACCTGATTCACCATGGGCGGTAAAATAATCTTTATGCTCTGAGGAAGAATAATATAAAACATTCTGCCCATATATCCAAAGCCCTGTGACTCTGCCGCTTCAAACTGGCCTTTGGGAATCGCCTCAATTCCTGCCCGGAAAACCTCTGCCATATAGGCGCCATGGTATATGCCAAGTGATATAATACCCGTTATCAGTATTCCCATGCTGTGCCCTGCAAATGCAAGGGCATAATAGAGGAAACAGATTTGTAAAAGCAGCGGCGTATTCTGAATTAACTCCACATAAACACGGCTGATGCCCTTTAATATTCTTTTTTTACTTGTAGCCATAAGTCCCAGAACAATTCCGATTACCAGTGAAAGTGCCACCCCTGCAAGAGCCGTTTCCACTGTATTTAAAAGCCCTAATCCAAAGGTACTCCGGTAAGTCCAGACCTTCAGCCACGCATTTCTTGACAAAATACCAGACATTCTGTTTCCTCCATTACTCCTTAATAACTCTTTAAAAGCCTGAAATTAATCTAATCCATTTTCGGTAATTAAACCTGCAATCGTACCGTCTTCAAGCCATTTCTGAACCAGCTCTTCCGTTACTGTAGAAAGACCTGAGCCTTTTCTCGTTACAATGCCGTATTCCTGAGGTGCAAATTCCTCTTCAATATAAGAACGGGAATCAGTATTATAAATTGCAAGAATAGACTTATCAACACAGAACGCATCCACTTCCCCTGCGCTCAAAGCTGTTGAAATGGTGGGGTAGTCATCATACTGCTGAAAGGATACGCCTTCTGTCCACAAAGCAGGATCGAAGGTTTCCGCATCGAAATTATCACCTGAAATAAGCCCTGCTTCAATCATGGCCTCTACCAGTGATTTTGCCGAAGTTGAGCCGGAAGAAACACCGACCTTCTTATCCACCAGTCCCTCTAAATTAGTTATTCCGCTTGCATTTTCAACAAGTACGGTTACATGGTCGGTAAAGTAAGGTGTTGTGAAATCCCAGCTTTCCTTTCTCTCTGCTGTAATGGTGAAGGTAGCAAGTACACAGTCAATATCACCGGAATCAAGGAGTTCTGTTCTTGTAGCTGCGGTAACCGCCGTAAATTCAACATCCACGCCAAGATACTCGGCCAGTTTTTCTGCCAGGGAGATTTCAAGCCCGGAATATTCACCCGTTAATGTATCCTGAAATCCAAAACCGATAACCGCATTCTTAACGCCCACTTTCAGAACGCCTCTGTCAATGATTGCCTGCACATCCTCGGCAAATTCCGCATCAGCGCTTTCTCCTGCCTCTTCTGCAGCTTCCCCTGCAGTCCCTTCTGATTCTGCCGCAGGTGCTTCTGCTTCTGCGCTTTCTGTTTCCGCAGCTTTGGTTTCCTCTGCCTTACTGCCGCCGCAGCCGGTAAGAAGCATCATTGTCATAGCAAGCGATAAGCCCAACGCCATCCATTTTCTCAATTTTTTCATAATTTTTCTCCTCCTTAAAAATATATTGCAAACGAATTCAGCCAGGAATTTGTGTTCCTGAAAATTCGTCTGTTCACTTTTTTATGTCAGCCCTGATTATTGACCTGTTTCCTTTTCCATTTAACGAATGATTTTTCCAAGGAACTGTTTTACCCTCTCATTTTGAGGATTGGTAAAGAAATGCTCCGGCGTGCCTTCTTCAATAATCTGCCCATCCGCCATAAATACTACCCTGTCCGCCACCTGTCTGGCGAACCCCATCTCATGTGTAACAACCACCATGGTGATATTTTCCTTTGCCAGCTTGATCATTACATCCAAAACCTCCTGAATGGTTTCCGGGTCAAGCGCTGAAGTGGGCTCATCGAATAATATAATTTTTGTCTGTGCACAAAGCGCCCTTGCTATTGCAATACGCTGCTGCTGGCCGCCTGATAAAGTTGTCGGATATACATGCGCCTTATCGCGAAGCCCTACAATATCCAGATAATGATAAGCAAGTTCTTCCGCTTCCTTTTTACTCTTGTGATGAAGCTTCATGGGCGCCAGCGTTAAATTCTTAAGCACCGTCATATGAGGATAAAGATTAAACTGCTGGAATACCATGGAAGTGGTGCTTCTGACAAGCTTCGTCTTATTTTTGCTTGTCAGCTCCTGCCCATCGATAAACACATGACCGCTGGTAGGCTCCTCCAGGAAATTCATACAGCGGACAGTAGTAGACTTTCCCGAGCCGGATGGACCGATGATAACCAGTTTTTCTCCTTCCCTTACTTCAAGATTCACATCTTTCAGCACATGCAGTTCTCCAAAATACTTATTGATATTTTCCAGCTTAATCATAAAGCTTCCTCCTTATACTATTGCCATATACAACAGATTGCGCACTTTGCCGGCATCCCCATTGCCGTAAACAATAGAAAGCATGCCTGACGGGCTTCCTATTGCCATGAATCAAAAACGGCGCTTCACAGTCTGATGTGTGAAACGCCATTGTTTCTTGCCATATTGTTAAACAATAGAAGATATTTTTTATTAACTTTATATTATCGTAAAAACAAAAAGACGCTTAGCCCATTGACCAAACATCTTTGTTATTAGTATAACATAAACCCAAATTTTGAAATTGTCAAGGATAACTTATAATTTTTTTTAATATTAATTATATAAATTAATTTATAACATCAAAAAAATTTCGAATTATATTCCATGCAAAAACAGGACGTACCTCTCAATGCGTCCTGTTTCCATCATCTCTATATATGCTGATGTAAGTACTTTTCTTTTGTTGCCATTCCGCCTCTGATATGACGCTCCGACTTATTTATGTCCAGCACTTTTCTTGCTTCTTTTGCAAGAGCAGGATTCACCTGAATCAACCTTTCTGTCACGTCTTTATGTACCGTACTTTTACTGATACCGAACTGCCTGGCAGTCTGCCGTACTG
>CAZDPE010000100.1:0-8424 GCA_964507235.1 uncultured Lachnospiraceae bacterium | reverse complement strand
TGGAGTGAAAATGTACATTCCGCCAACTTATGAATGGTATGGCTGAACTGTTACGTGCTTTGTAACAGACTTACCGGGTCTGTCTGCAGTGTCAAGGCTGCTATACAAAACACAAAAAAGTCAATAACCCCACCGCAAGCAGCGGGGCATGGAAATTGAAGCGCCCCAAGGGGCGGGGTATTGACCCTCGCGGCATTCGTCAAGATCATGCAAGCATGACTTTGACTCATTGCACGCGGGAATAAACCGATTTATGATCGATTTATCTTTAGCAGCACTTGTACAGGATTCCTCCTGTGTTTATTAATAATCACGAGTAATCAACTCTTTTTTATGAAACCGTTGATTTCACTGGATTTTTAATACGCAAAACATCGCAAAACCTGAACCGTGAGAGTTCCGCTCTGCGCCAAATACTGCCGGCAGTGGGACTTGAACCCACACGTGGTTGCCCACAACAGATTTTGAGTCTGCCTCGTCTGCCATTCCGACATGCCGGCAAATATTAAATTATCAACTGATTTAACAGCCGAATATTATATTAGCATATTCGGCTGTTATTGACAAGTTTTTTTATTGAAATATTTTTGTTAATATTTTTGTTAAAAATCAAAATTATCATATATCGGCAGACAGTCCAGCGTGGCAAAATAATCCCTGGGTGTTTCTGCTCTCCTGATTAACTCTACACTGCCGTCCTCCTTCAATAATAATTCTGCGGATTTCAATTTTCCATTATAATTATATCCCATGGCGTAACCGTGCGCTCCTGTATCATGAATTACCAGATAATCTCCCATGTCGATTTTCGGCAGCATTCTGTCAACAGCAAATTTATCATTATTTTCACACAAAGAACCGGTCACATCATATTTATAATCGCAGGGGGCTTCTTCCTTGCCTAAGACCGTAATATGATGATAAGCGCCATACATGGCAGGACGCATCAAATTTACAGCGCAGGCATCCACACCGATATATTCCTTATACGTATGCTTTTCATGAATTGCCTTCGTAACAAGCTGACCATAAGGTCCCATCATAAATCGTCCCATTTCCGTATAAATTGCTACATCTCCCATTCCTGTGGGCACCAGTACTTCTTCATAGACTTTGCGAACTTCTTCACCGATTACACGGATATCATTTGCTTTCTGCTCAGGCCTGTACGGAATTCCAACACCGCCTGAAAGATTAATGAACTTAATATCAGCTCCTGTTTCTTTTTCCAATTCAACAGCCAGTTCAAAAAGCTGCTTTGCAAGCATTGGATAATATTCATTTGTTACGGTATTGCTGGCAAGAAATGCATGAATGCCGAAGTTCTTAACACCTTTCTCCTTCAATATACGATAGCCTTCAAACATCTGCTCTGTAGTAAAGCCGTATTTTGCATCGCCGGGATTATCCATAATGCCATTACTCATTTTAAATACCCCGCCGGGATTATATCGGCAGCTCATTGTTTCAGGAAGCTTTCCCAGAATTTCTTCCACAAAATCAATATGTGTAATATCATCTAGATTAATTATTGCCCCAATTCTGGCGGCATAAGCATATTCCTGGATAGGCGTATCATTGGAAGAAAACATAATATCCTCACCTAAAACTCCCATAGCTTTACTTAGCATGAGCTCGGTCATGGAAGAACAGTCACATCCGCATCCATATTCTCTTAAAATCTGAATAAGACAGGGATTAGGTGTCGCCTTCACCGCAAAATATTCCTTAAATCCGGGATTCCATGCAAACGCCTCTTTTACAGCCTTTGCATTTTCCCTGATACCTTTTTCATCATAAATATGAAAAGGTGTGGGATATATTTTCGTTATTTCTTCTGCCTTTTCCTTTGTTATAAACGGTACTTTACTCATTTTTTATTTCTCCTTCCGTAAGCTCTATCAGCTTCATTTCATTTCTCAGTGCATCCTTAAATACCTTGATAAAATTTTCCTGTCCCGTATAAAGACAGGTATCATCCCTTTTCCCCGTGATTTCTCCCGTCAGGGCATATTTGGAATCTATAATCATTCTGATGCTATTTCCTCTTTCTCCTCCTATATAAAAAACAGCATCTTTAAAAAAACTCTTTTCTTTCGGCATACCATCTGTTATAAAAACCAGCTTGATATTTTTACCAAGTACCTTAAAAAATTCTTCCCTGAATTCTTCTATCATGGTCAAAGACGCTGAAAAATAAATTCTTTTTTCTGCATCATTCAGCATTTCAATCATCTTATCCCTGATATTTCTGCTCCCTGTAATCGTAATATACCCTATTTCTTTTTCCTTCATTGCCGGTATATTTTTAATCAGATATTCCTTTTCTTCCTTCAGGCTCCTGATTTTATTTTCACAAAACCTTTCTATTGAAACTGCCACATATTTACTGGCATTTCCCTCTGCCAGATACGCCGCCCCTTTATCCGCAAGGCCTGAAAGTCCGCTGTAAACATTAGACCTGGATATTCCGGTATACTTTGCCACTTCATAACCGGTAAGTTCGCCATTACGATACAGGCAAAGATAAATTGCCGCTTCCTGCCTTGTTAATCCAAACAGACCAAGCTTATCAAGAACAGTATTTTCTTCCATCTGATTCCCCGCTTTTCATGATAATAATTTCCTTACAAGATTTCCTTACAAAAAAAACGCCAGAACTTTAATAGTAGTTCTTTACAGGAACACTATAATAAAGTTCTGGCATTTTGTCAATACCATGTTATTATCTGAAACGATAAAATTTCTCAAACGGCAGTCTTATCTTTCTATTGTACAGTACTAAAGATTCTCAATCTGCCAGTCTATCGGTTCAAGACCATTCTTTATTAAAAATTCGTTTGCCTGGCTGAAATGCTTACATCCAAAAAATCCTCTGTAAGCGGACAACGGACTTGGATGAGGCGCCTTTAATATTAAATGCTTCGGATTCGTAAGCATGGGAATCTTGCTCTGTGCAGGCCTTCCCCAAAGCAGATAAACAATGGGTCTGTCCTGAGAATTAACTGCATTTATAACAGCATCCGTAAACTGCTCCCAGCCCTTCCCCTGATGAGAATTGGCCTGATGGGCACGTACTGTCAGGACGGTGTTCAACATCAAAACTCCCTGATCGGCCCATTTCTTCAAATAACCGTTATTAGGAATATAACAGCCCAAATCCTCATGCAATTCCTGATAAATGTTCTGAAGCGAAGGCGGTATTTCAGGCTGATCCGGCAATACGGAAAAAGAAAGACCATGTGCCTGATGCTCATTATGGTAGGGATCCTGTCCCAAAATCAACACCTTCACTTTACTGAGAGGCGTAAAATGAAACGCATTGAAAATATCATCCGCCGGAGGATAAATTACATGCGTATTATACTCTTTTAATACAAATTGATATAACTCCTTATAATAAGGCTTTGCAAATTCTCCTTTAATGGTATCCAGCCAATCATTTGTAATCATCGCCATAACATTTGTACCTTCTTCTCTTTCTTTTACAGTCTTACTGAAACACCTTTATCTCTCAAATATTCTTTTAAATCCTTAATTTCCAGTTCTTTATAATGAAATAAGGATGCTGCCAGCACAGCTTCTGCTTTTCCTTCTATAAGCGCATCATAAAAATGTTCTTTCGTGCCTGCACCGCCGGAAGCAATTACCGGTATGGATACATTTTCAGCTACCGTTTTTGTCAATTCAATATCATATCCTGCCTTGGTACCATCACAATCCATACTGGTTAAAAGAATTTCTCCCGCACCAAGCTTCTCAGCCTTTATCGCCCATTCCACAGCATCAATTCCCATGTCAATCCTGCCGCCGTTTTTAAAAATATTCCAGGAGCCGTCAGGATTTCTTTTGGCATCAATTGCAACCACTACGCATTGACTTCCGAATTTATCAGCTGCATCACTGATTAAAGCTGGATTCATAATAGCAGCGGAATTAACAGCTATCTTATCCGCTCCTTCTCTGAGAATCATCTTAAAATCATCAACTGTCCGGATTCCGCCTCCCACTGTGAAAGGAATAAATACAGTTTCTGCAACCCTTCTTACCAGTTCTGTTTTAATATTTCTTGCATCGGAGGATGCCGTAATATCCAAAAACACTAATTCGTCTGCCCCGGCCTTATCATATTGTTTCCCTACTTCCACCGGATCTCCTGCATCACGCAGATTTACAAAATTCGTTCCCTTTACTACTCTTCCGTTATTAACATCCAGACAGGGAATAATTCTTTTGGTATGCATTATCAGCCCTCCCTATTAACAGCAATAAAGTTTTTCAGAATTGTCAATCCTGCCTCAGAACTCTTTTCAGGATGGAACTGACATGCAAAAATATTTCCTTTTTCAACCGAAGCATGAATAGTTGTTCCGTATTCCGCAGCGGCAGTCACAATATTTTCCTCTGCCGCCTTTAAATAGTAAGAATGGACAAAATATACATAGGAATTTTCCGGTATACCTTTAAAAAGCCTTCCCTGATTTGGATAAGAAACCGAATTCCATCCGATATGAGGAATTTTTAATCCCGGCTTATCAGGTATTCTCAATATCTCTCCTTTTAATATTCCAAGGCCTTCTACGCCTTTACTTTCTTCACTTCTTTCAAACATCAGCTGCAATCCCAGACATATACCCAAAAAGGGAGTTTTATTAGCAATCACCTCATGAATTACTTCCCCGAGTCCATATCTATGAAGCTTTTCCATTGCATCGCCAAAAGCTCCTACTCCCGGAAGAATTACCCTGTCCGCCTTCAAAATAATTTCTCTGTCCCTTGTAACTACAGCTTCTTCTCCAAGAGCCTGCAATGCTTTTTCCACACTTCTGATATTTCCCGCATCATAATCAATAATTGCTGTCATACCCTTATGCTCCTTCACTTACTATTTCCATTTGAATGATATCTTCTTCCTCAGGTAAAACATCCTGCGGTTCTTCAGGCTCATTTTGTTTTTCGTTTTCTTCTCCGGGCTTTACAAATTCTGTACCATTTACAACAGAATAAATCTTTTTTGAATAGGTATTATCATCATATGTATTAATCTCAAATGCTTCCTCTTCACTGATGCCATATTCCTGAATCAAATGTGTTAAAATCGTTTGATATATATAGTATAATTCTTCTGATGCACCATAGGTATCACCGCCGGTTAATTCAGTATATCTGATAACTCCCTGCAATAGTTCGTTCAATGCTTCCTCTTCATTTCCTGATTTTTTATAAAAGTCGTAAGCATCCAGTTTACTTTGAAGCTGCAATACTATTCCTGCCCTGTTAAAAAGCAGCGCGTCACTTTCATTCAGGTTTTTATCATACAACAGCTGATAAACTTCTTTATAATCTCCTGTATAAAAGGCTTCTCTCGCATTCTTTTTATCTGAATAGTCAGGCAGAAAACTGCTGAATGAAACAATGGCGGCGATTATAGTTGCACAAAATGCAATTAAAACCGCAAGCGCTTTTGTACTTAATATTCTATCGCCTTTAACTTTTTCCGCTTTAACTTTTTCCGTTTTGATTTTTTCTTTTTTATTCTTTTGCTTTTTTCCCTTTTTATTTTTGGCTTCTTCTACATTCTCATCATCATTTTCCGGTTCTGCCGCATTGCTTTTTCCTTTTTTCTTTTTATCTTTTTTCTTTTTATCGTTCTTCTTTTTCTTAGTGTCAGCCTTATCCTCTGCTTCCAGTTCCTTTAGAATTTCACTGTTTTCGTCGCCGGAGTTTCCTGCTTCAGGTTCTTCTTCCTCTCTTAACAAATAGTCGAAAGCTCTTTTGAAAAAGCCTGTTTTCTTAGCTTCTCCAGATAATATATCCTGATTCGTATTATTTACATCTTCCCCCTCAAGCGAAATAGCATCCCATTCATTTTGATTTTCTTCAGCTGCTTCTTCCGGATTTATTTCCTTATTTGTTTTCAGCTTCTTCCGCTTTTTGGAAAACCGATTCTTTTTTTTATTTTTTCCTTTTTTCTCCTTTGTTTCCGATACCGGCTCTTCTATATTATCAAGAAGCGCCTGTATATCATCTTGTTCATTCTCTCCCATGACAGCAGTATCATTTATCAGTTCATTATTATCCGATTTCTTTAAAAGCTCACTGATTTCATCCAGGTCTTCATCAAAACCCTTCATGCCATCAATAATCTGCGTCACATCAGCACTATCACTCTCACTCTCATCATACCGGTCTGGCTGCTCAGGTCCGACACCATCTGCAGCCGAAAGAAGCTCATCCAGACTTGAATTCCAGTCATCATCTTCAACAGGCTCAGCCTCATGAATTCCTGAATCACTGGCTGCTGTATTTTCTGAATCATTCACAGCCTCATCTGAAGTAATTTCATCGGAAATAATATCGTCGGAAATAATATCATCTAAATTAATATCATCCAAGCTTACATCATCCAAACCAACACCGTTCAAATTTATATCATTCAGGTTCATTCTGTCAGAATTTGTATTATTAGGATTCTCTTCCATGGATTTTAATAAATTATCTAAATATTCTTCATCCGTAGTCATTCCGGTTCCCCACTTTCACATTTTACGATTTTAAGTTTAACATACAATACCTAATTAGACAATTCTTTTAAGAAATCAAAAGGAGCGGCTTTCAATTTAATGCTCTTATCTTTTATTTCTTCAGCAACCTGATATAACCTGCTGTGTACACGGATAAATGACGCCTTGTGATTAAAATAGGCAATTTTTTCAAACGGCCAGCGAATTACTGTAGGAAACCTCATACCTACACCCAATTCCATAATGCAAAGATTTCTGTTTACGGTACCCTGCAGCCACTTGGTGTATAACCGCCAATTTTCAGCATAACCCTCCTCCAGATAATTTTCTGCTGAAATGTTGTTAAAAACCAATGGTTTTCCGCATTTAGGGCAAACCGGGCACATCAAAGTTTCACTTTCTATTGAACCATCAATGACTTCATCAATTTGTTTCAAAAACATAACATCAGCATCATATAAATCCGCGGTGCATTTCTCACTGCACTGCATTCTTTTAAAACCGCCACATGGTTCTACAATTCTCTTTTCATCAAAATCAGCTGTATGTATTAATCCATCCATACATAATGAAACGATAAAATAATTTTTACCTTTTACCAATTCGGCCAGCTGCCTATAGCAATTTTTACGTTCCAATATACATTCTTCACTGCTGTTTTCATAAAAAAACTTCTCTATATACGAAATCATCTGTTCATTATTTTTACATTTCTCAATCGCATTTGAATACATATGATTTTTACTGATATCTTCTCTTTTTATTTCAAATTCCTCACCGATCCCAATTAAAATAAACTCAGCATCTGCAATTTTCTGTTTTATCTCTTCTATCATTACAATCTCCATTTTCTATATGTTTAATAAGAGCCGGAATTTCTTCCGGCTCCATTAAAGCTTATTCATGACAATAGAAAGTTCGCGAAGCGTGCTTTCTATTGTTCTAATCATTATAATCAGCGGACTAAACTGTCTACCACCTTAACAAGATTCCCTATTTCAGGTTTGGATAATTGTGCATCAGCACCTAACGCCTCTCCCTTTCTCCTCATCTCATCATTGACTAAAGAGGAAAAGATAATTACAGGAATATCTTTGGTTTCATCATCGGCCTTAATTAATTTAGTCAGCCTGTGTCCATCCATCATAGGCATTTCGATATCAGTAATGACACACTGTACATGGTCTTTTAAGGTTCCCTTTTCCTTGCACTCACATATAACGTCCCATGCTTCCTGTCCATCACAAGTATGTATTAAATTATCATAACCAGCCTTCTTCAATGAATCAACAATAAGCCTGTTTAACAGGATAGAATCCTCAGCGAGCAATATCGGAATATCACTTCTGCTTCTTGCACCTAATTCATTAATTTCACTGACCTTCAAACCTGTTTCAGGGTTAATATCAGTTACAATCTTTTCAAAATCAAGAATAATAATTAAGCGGTTATCAAGTTTTACAATACCTGTTGATATGCTTTCTTCCGCAGAAGAAACAGTAGCTCCCGGCTTGATAATATGCTCCCAGGAAACTCTATGAATACCTCTAACCTGATCTACATGAAATGCAATATCAAGCTTATTAAAATTAGTTATGATAAATAAACCGCCTTCGGAAGAAACGCCTCTCTGCAGACAATTCTTTAAATCAATTGCGGTAATCATCGTATCCCTGGGCATAAAAATACCTTCAATACTGGGATGCGCATTAGGTATAGGAGTAACAGTCTGATATGGTATAATTTCCTTAATCTTAGCTACATTAATACCATACGCATTACCATCTAATTCAAACTCCAGCACTTCTAATTCATTAGTTCCATTTTCTAATAGAATTTTCGTATCCATTCCGTACACCTCTTTTACTTAGGGTATATATAACTTTGTAACAAATTATAA
>CAZDPE010000099.1:6387-8439 GCA_964507235.1 uncultured Lachnospiraceae bacterium | reverse complement strand
GGCATTCGTCAAGGTCATGCAAGCATGACTTTGACTCATTGCACGCGGAAATAAAAACTACAGAGGAAAAATTATGCTTTTTAATTCCTATATATTTATTTTCATTTTTTTACCTATTGTTTTATCAGGCTGGTATTTCTTAAATTACAAAAAGGCTTATCAGGCCGCCAAGTATTTTCTTGCCGGAATGTCCCTGTGGTTTTACGGCTATTTTAACCTGTATTACCTTGCCATTATTGTTGCCAGCATATTAGGAAATTATTTCCTGAGCTATTTATTGAAGTTTTCCAAAACAAAGCTTTCCGCCCGCATAGGTCTTGTTACCGGGCTTTTGTTTAATCTTGGATTTTTATTTTACTTTAAGTACTACGACTTCTTTTTTGAAAATATTAATGCCGTATTCCATACGGATTTCAATTTAAAACATATACTCCTGCCTCTTGGCATCAGCTTTTTTACCTTCCAGCAGATTTCCTTTATTGTGGACAGATGTCTTGGAAGGGCGGAGCATTATTCCTTCGCCAACTACATAACCTTTGTCACCTTTTTTCCCCAGCTGATTGCAGGGCCTATTGTATTGTATAAGGAAATGATACCTCAGTTTGACAATATAGAAAGCCGCAGCTTCAACGGAGAAAATTTTGCAAAGGGCGTGGTTTTATTCACCATAGGCTTAAGTAAAAAAGTACTGCTTGCTGATGTACTGGCTCTTCCCGTCAACTACGGATTTGAACAGACGGCATTTTTGGACACGCCCTCCACATTGCTTGTGATTCTGGCCTATACCTTTCAGATTTATTTTGATTTCAGCGGCTACAGTGATATGGCAATCGGCCTTGGCAGAATGTTTAATATTGAACTGCCTGTTAATTTTAATTCTCCCTACAAGGCCTGTTCCGTAAAAGAGCTTTGGCAAAGATGGCATATTACCTTATCAAGATTTTTTATTCAATATGTTTACATTCCCTTAGGCGGAAGCCGGAAAGGTAAAGCAAGAACAATTTTTAACACCTTTATGGTTTTTTTCTTAAGCGGTCTGTGGCATGGGGCCAACTGGACTTACGTTGCATGGGGTACCATGCAGGGTCTTCTGGTTATTTGGGATAATCTCGGAATTACAGGCGTAAAAGGAAGCAGCGATAAGGTTCCTGCCAAAGTGTATATTCCAAGATGGCTGGGATGGATATTCACCTTCGGCTTTTTTAACCTGTCGCTTTTCTTCTTCAGAAGCGATTCCATGACAAATGCCTTCCAGATGTTTAAAAATATATTTGCCTTTAAAGAAACCGGCTATATTTACAAAATTGCAGTTATGCTGGATATTCCGGAATTTTATATTGTTAAACAGATTATTAATATGACAAATCCCACCCTGCTGAACTATGCTTATCTGGCTCTGTTCATTCTTCTGCTTATTATAAGCGCCTTTATTATCAGCAGAAAAAATGCTTTGCAGATTGTGGATGAGCACCCTTTAAATACAAAGCTTTGCTTTTCAGTTATTGTTTTATTTGCATGGTGCATTATTTCCTTTTCACAGGTAAGCACCTTTATTTACTTCAATTTTTAGCTGTAAGGAAGACTGATTCATGACACGGAAATTTTTAAAACATTTTTTTACAGGTATAGGTATACTGCTTTTGCTGTGCATTGCGCTGGTGGTACTGTTCGACCCCTTTTTTCAGTATCACAAGCCCCTGCCCGGCCTGAAGGCGGTGCTTACAGACAAAGAATATCAATGTGTAGGCTCACTGAAAAATTTTGATTACGACAGCGTTATTGCCGGTTCTTCCGTATCGGAAAACTACAACAATAAATGGTTTGACGAGGGCTTTAACTGCACTTCCATTAAGGCAATCCGTTCCTATGGGGCAACGGCGGATCTTTGTTACCTTCTGGATATTGCTTTTAAGGAACATGATATAAAATATGTATTTTACAATCTTGATCCTTCTGCTTTGTCGGCAGACCCTGTTACCACCTTTGAAAGCACGGGCTGTCCCATGTATTTATATGATGATAATTATCTGAATGATATTGAATATCTTCTGA
>CAZDPE010000099.1:0-6377 GCA_964507235.1 uncultured Lachnospiraceae bacterium | reverse complement strand
TCTGAACAAAGACGTTATTTTTGAAAAAATACCTTATCTCCTTGCCCAGTCCCTGATAGGAGATTATGACGAAGGAAATTCCTACAACTGGGCGCAGTGGAAAAGCTTTAATTCAGACATGATACTCGGTCTTTATATCAGGAAGCTATCCATTAATGAAATGAAAGCTGCCGATTATTACCGTGAAAATCTGGACGGAAACATCGCTCTTCTGACAAAGGAAATAGAGGCACATCCCAATACCTCTTTTAAAATTTCCATCCCTCCTTACTCAATGCTCTGGTGGGATAATATTTACAGAAACGGCGATACCGAAAGCTATCTTTACAATATGGAAGCCGCCATGGAAAAGCTGCTTTCCTACGAAAACGTAGAACTATATTATTTTCTGAATGACCGGGAAATTGTCACTAATCTGGAAAACTATATGGATCTTCTTCATTTTTCGCCGGAAATTAATGAATATATCTGCAGCAGCATGATAAACGGAACCCATAGGGTAACCAAAGATAACTATAAACAAATTATCAGTGATACCGGAAATTTTTCTTACGAAGTTGTAGATGAACTGATTAAGCCCTATGAAGACAGAATTAAAGTGGATATTTATGAGTAATGAACCATAAATAATGATAAACGAAGGGAGCTACAGAAATATGAAAAAGTTAATTTCATGGAATGTAAACGGATTGCGCGCCTGTATGGGTAAAGGCTTTTTGGATTTCTTAAAAGAGGAAGATGCCGATGTTTTCTGTATCCAGGAATCTAAATTACAGGAAGGACAGATAGCTTTAGATTTGCCTGGGTATCATCAATACTGGAATTATGCCGAAAAGAAAGGCTATTCCGGAACCGCTGTTTTTACAAAGGAAGAACCTCTCTGCGTTACCTATGGAATAGGAATAGAAAAACACGACCATGAAGGCCGTGTCATTACACTTGAGTTTGAAAATTACTATTTGATAACCGTGTATACTCCCAACTCTCAGGATGAGCTGAAAAGGCTTTCCTACCGTATGGAATGGGAAGATGACTTCCTTGCGTACCTGAAAAATTTAGAAAAGTCAAAGCCTGTTATTTTCTGCGGCGATTTAAATGTGGCCCATAAGGAAATCGACTTGAAAAATCCTAAGACCAACCGCAAAAACGCCGGTTTTACGGACGAAGAACGTAATAAATTTACGACTCTTATCAATGCCGGTTTTATTGACACCTTCCGCTATTTTTATCCCGATTTGGAAGGTATCTACTCCTGGTGGTCCTATCGCTTCCGTGCCAGAGAAAAAAATGCCGGATGGCGTATCGACTACTTTTTAGTATCCGAATCTCTTAAAGGCTCCTTGTCCGATGCCCTTATTTACAAAGATATTTTAGGCTCAGACCACTGCCCGGTAGGACTTAAGATTGATTTGTAAGTTTTTTTAATCTTCCAACAGCCTTAAGCCCGCTGTATCCGTCACAGGCAGGGAAAACACAATTGATTTCGCTTTCGATTGAAGCCCTGCCTGCTCCATAACAGCTTTCATAATCTCATTTTTCTGATTCTTTTTAGCCACAATGAAAATCATTTCTTTTTCTGCTGCAAGTGAAACTCCCATGAATTTCTCTGCCTGTTCCATACCGGTTCCTTTGGCATGAATCACTGTACCTCCATAAGCTCCCGCTCCTCTGGCAGCATCCATAACAAGTTCAATATATCCCTGATTGGAAATTACAATAATGAGTTCATAAACTGTATCCTTCAAAACCGATTCCTCCTCCTTTTGAAATTCCTGACTTGCCGTCAAAAACTGTAAGGTTTTCTTTCCGCCAATGCTGCTTAATGGAATAATAAATGCAATACCGCCTCCGGGCGCATCTATCTGAAGCTTCTTTTGCAAATCCTTTTTCACCTTTACAAAACTGCTTTCATCAAGGACAGTAAATACCACTGCTTTTTCCGTTGCTTCCAAACCGAGATAATCCAATACGGCTCCCGAAGCAGTTCCTTCTCCCAGTGTCAAAAACATTACCTGTATGTTTTCCTCTTTATACAGATTAAGATACTTCTTACTCTGATTTCTGTTGATAATAGTAGTCATCAAACACAATTTACCCATACGGCACCTCTGTCTTTACAATTCAATAATTTCCATATCTCCATACATATCGATGGACAATCCGCCCACAGCTTCCTTTTGCAGATGTTCCGCTTTCAGGCGGTAAATCAGCCCCAGCCCCTGAATGGTAATAAGCGGCGTCATAGCTACCATTGCAACTACGCCGAAGGCATCCGTAACAATATTTCCTCCCACCGCACTGCATGCACCCATAGCAAACGGCAGCAGAAAGGTTGCTGTCATAGGACCGGAAGCGACTCCGCCGGAGTCAAATGCAATTGCCGTAAAAATTTTAGGAACAAAAAACGTCAGCAGCAGCGCAATGGCATATCCCGGAACAATAAACCACATAATGGAAATTCCGGTTAAAACTCTTATCATGGCAAGACCAATAGAAACCGATACACCGATGGATAAACTGGTTCCCATGGCCTTTGCCGAAACAGCGCCTGAAGTTATCTCCTCAACCTGCTTGGTCAGCACAAATACCGCAGGCTCCGCAAGTACGATAAAATAACCGATAATCATACCGATAGGAACAATAATCCATGCAAAGGGAAGCCCTGCTATCACCTGCCCCAAATAATTACCTGCAGGCATAAATCCCACATTTACTCCTGTTAAAAACAACACCAGGCCAACATATGTATACGCAAGACCAATGATAATTTTTATTAACGCCTTCTTCTTGATATCTCTCGAAACCAGCTGGAAAATTCCGAAAAACAATATAATGGGAAGCAGTGAAACCGCCATTTCTTTAATATAAGTGGGAAATCCTGCTGAAAACAATCCCCATAATTCCACAGAGTTTTCAATATTCGGTATAGACTGCGGTACATAATCAGCGCTTTCCGGATGATATATCATTCCCAGTATAAGCACTGCAATAATAGGACCGATAGAGCAAAGGGAAACCAGACCAAAACTGTCGTCCGCTGCATGTTTATCACTTCGGATTGCAGAAATACCTACGCCCAGAGCCATAATAAATGGAACGGTCATAGGTCCGGTCGTAACGCCTCCTGAATCAAAAGCTACCGAAAGAAAATCTTCCGGAACAAAATACGCCAAAATAAATACTATGGCATAAAAAACAAGCAGCATGTGAGGAAGCGCAATTCCAAACAGCATACGAAGAAGTGCAATTACCAGAAAACAGCCTACGCCTGCCGCCACCGCCAGAATCAAAACCATGTTAGGCACCGAAGGAACCTGCTGTGCAAGCACCTGTAAATCCGGCTCCGAAATCGTAATGATAAAACCCAGGGTAAAGCCGATCAATACCATAACAAATAAATTTTTGCTTTTTGTCATGGTCGTACCGACGCGCTCACCCATAGGCGTCATGGATAATTCCGCACCAATTGAAAAAAGCAGCATTCCCACTGTCAGCAGCACCGCACCTATTAAAAATGCCAATAAGATACTTGGTGAAATAGGAGCAATGGTAAAACATAAAAGCAACACAATTGCTATAATCGGAAACACCGCTTTTAAAGTTTCTTTTAATTTTTCTTTAAATTTAGATCTGTTGAACTGCAATAATATCAGACGCCTTTCTATGTAGCATAATGAGTTACTATTAATTAATATGTTAACAAGTATCAGTATAACATAAAAATTTTCTGATATTAAGACAATTTAAAAAGTTTTTGTAAAATTTAATTTTTTTAACAGTATCTTTATAGCTAATACTAAATTATTGACTTTTAATAAATATTTATCGTTTTTCAATAAAATTTTATTGACAATCGATTTCATAAGTGTTATATTGCTAGAAACAGGAGGAAATAGAAATATGAAGGACAGATTAACAGTATTTACAAAAGGAATTCTTGATTTTATGTTTTATGCCGGTGTCATAACCACCATATGTGTTCCCTTTATCATTAAATTCTACGGAAATTACAATACTTATTTTGCAGAAAATGTCTGGGAGCTTTCCCTTATATTCATTCTGTCCGGTATTTTTGCAGTGCTGATTATTTATGAGCTGCGCAAAATGTTTAAAACCGTACTGGATGACAACTGCTTTATTATGGAAAACGTAGTAAGCCTTCGTAAAATGGGAACCTACAGCTTTTTCATTGCAGTGATTACCTGCTGCCGGCTTTTTCTTTATCTGACTCCCGCCGTTTTAGTAGTAATCCTGGTATTTATTATTGCGGGACTTTTCAGCAAGGTGCTTTCCCGGGTATTTGAAAAAGCCGTTACCTATAAACTGGAAAATGATTTGACTATATAGTCTGATGAGGAGGATATTCATGGCAATTAAAATAAACCTGGATGTGGAAATGGCCAGACAGAAAAAGGGACTGACCGAGCTTGCAAATGAAGTGGATATTACCCTTGCCAACCTTTCCATATTGAAGAACAACAAAGCAAAGGCTGTCAGATTTTCTACTTTGGATGCAATATGCAAAGCTCTGCACTGTCAGCCCGGCGATATTCTGGAATACGTAGATGATTCCGAAGAAACCCATTAAAAAGGAGGACTATTTATGGAACCTGTTGTTATGAAAGAGAATGTATCAGAACCAAAACCGGCCAAAGCTCCCAATCCTTTATTCCCGTTTATGGGAATCGGAAGCCTTATTTATGCTTTCTTTTATACACTGTTTTTATATAAAAACAGTTCGGGTATTACCTACCCTTTTTTCGTAGGCGGAACCTGCTTATTTTTTTACTGTTATTTGAAAAAGTCAGGAGCTGCCGCCAGAAAATTTTCCGTATTTATCACAGCCAGCCTGATTTTACTCGGAATTTCCACCTGCCTTACTGATTCATGGATATTAATATTTTTTAATAAACTGGCGATTTTCTTCCTGTTCTTTTATCTGATGCTTCATAACCTGTATGAGGATAAAAAATGGGATCTGCCTAAATATCTCGGATCCATTATCAATATAACCTGCTCCAGCATCTGTTATATTTTCAGACCCTTTACTGATTTTGCCGCCTTTAGCAAAAGCAGAAAGAGCACGGAAGATAAACCGGATGGCAAAGGGAAATATATTATCTTCGGGATTTTAATCGCTCTGCCCCTTCTGCTTGTAGTTTTATTCCTTCTTGGCAGCGCTGACGCCGTATTCGGAAATTTTATAGATAATATATTTACTTTTGAACTAAACAGCAGCGTCTGGGGCATCGGCTTATTATTTTTTTTCGCTTTTTTTGCCTCTTACAGCATTATGTGCTGCATTTCCAAACATAATATTAAAGAAGAAGTACCTGACAGAAAAACTGCTGAACCCATCACCGGCATAACCTTTACAGGAATTATTTCCTTTGTTTATCTGATATTCTGTTATATTCAGATTGTATATCTGTTCGGCGGCTTCGGTACTCTGCCGGAAAATTATACCTATGCTTCCTATGCAAGAGAAGGCTTTTTCCAGCTTGTATTCGTATGCCTTATTAACCTGTCACTGGTACTTATCTGCGTAAAACGATTCCGTGAAAGCAGATTATTAAAGGGAATCCTGACTTTCATCTCCCTTTGCACCTACATTATGATTGCCTCCAGCGCTTACCGGATGATACTTTATATTCAGGTATATTATCTGACCTTTCTCCGTATTTTCGTTTTATGGGCGCTTTTAGTCATCTTTTTACTAATGACGGGAGCAATGGTTGCCATTTATAATCAAAACTTCCCTTTGGTAAAATACTGTCTGATAGTGGTGACTGTTTTTTATCTCCTATTTTCCTATGCGCATCCTGATTACTGGATAGCCCGCTACAACTTAGAACGCGGATTAAGCGTATCCGAATCAATAAAAGCCAAGGATAACGGAACTTATTCCTCTCTGACTGCCTTTAAAGATTACTCATATCTTTCAGGGCTCTCCATGGACGCCGCACCGGTTATTTTTGAAAAAGCGGATGAACTGGGATACGGCACCGGCACGGCTTACAGCTGGTGGTTTAAGAGCTATGCTTCCGATATGATAAAAGTAAGCTACGGAAGCAACAAACCTGATTTACCATCGGACCCTTCAGGAAAATCATGCATTCCCAAAAAAATGTCCATCCGGACTTTTAACTTTTCCAGATGGACTGCATACCGCTATTATACAAAATATTACCTGGAACATGATACCTTTGCGTATCAGATTATTTCCAACATATATAATCTATAACCTTAAAACAATTCAGCCATACAGAAGTGATTGTGCAAAATGACCGTGAGAGCTCGCTTGCGAAGGGCCGTTTGTACCATCACTTCTATAGGGCGGACGCCCGACATAAAGTCAATAACCCCGCCGCAAGCAG
>CAZDPE010000098.1:0-8519 GCA_964507235.1 uncultured Lachnospiraceae bacterium | reverse complement strand
GCAAGCTCTCACGGTCATATTGTACAATTGTTTCTGCATGGCTGAACTGTTACAAATTTCTCATCGGTCATATTCTGAAGCTTACCTATTACCCGGTCAATATTCTCTATCAACTCTGTTCTGCCAATTTCTCCTTTATGGAGATTCTGACAGTCATACAGTCTTGCTCTTTCTTGTCTGCACCATTATTTTACACATTATCGACCTCCTCCACCTTTGCCAATGGTTCATATGACGAGAGCTTATCTAACAGCTCCTGTGCCTTTCTGACAGTCTGTATGGCTTCGCTGTGCCTGTTGTCATCCCATTCCCTGCCTGACTACAGAAACAATACCCACACCCCGGCAGTCGTGTTTCTGAATACATCTAAAACTTTTGCTACCTCCCTTGCGCTTAGATTTCCCCAGAAGTTCCGGAATGCTCCATAATTAGTTTTCCAACATCCATCCACTTGCCTTTTGACGAGCAGCAATAAAATCGGTATACAATCCCGGTTGTTTCAGCAGCTGCTCATGAGTACCCTCCTGAACAATCCGGCCATTCTCGACAGCAATAATGTGGTCTGCTTTTTGGACGGACTGGATACGGTGCGCAATCATAATGACCGTCTTGTTTCTTGTCAACTCGTCGATTGCCGCTAAAATTTCATGCTCATTTTCAACATCAAGAGCACTGGTTGCCTCATCCAAAATAATAACCGGGGCATTCTTTAAAATCGCACGGGCAATGGATATCCGTTGCTTTTCACCGCCTGACAGACTGCTTCCGCCTTCCTCTACATGAGTTTCATATCCATCCGGCAGAGTCATAATAAAGTCATCGCATCGAGCTGCTTTTGCTGCTGCCCGCACTTCTTCAAATGTTGCGTCCGGCTTTCCGAACCGGATATTATTCAGTATCGTATCCTCAAATAGATAAACCCGTTGGAAGACCATGCTGATTTTTTTCATCAGTTCCTCGTATTCCATATTCCGGATATCCACGCCGCCAATCGTGATTTTCCCACCGGAAACATCACGAAAACGGGGAATCAACTGACAAAGAGTTGTCTTTCCGGAACCTGAGGGACCAATAATGGCTGTGAGGGACTGAGGACTGATTGTCGTTGAAATACGATGCAATACCTCATGCTCACCATAAGAAAAAGATACCTGGTCAAAAACAATTTCATTGGATTCCGCTTTTTGAGCAGGCTCCACACATTTCAATTGTTCCGCATTTTCAATGGCTTCCACATCATGCAGGCCCGTATCCAGTATCCCGATCATGGACAGCATGGAACCGGCCTGATTGAGAGAAGAATAGACCACAAAGCTAAAAATCATCAGCACAATGGTTTTCATAATGCTAATATCTTCTGTAACAAAGAAGAAAAATAATGCAGCAAAAAGAATGATGGACTCAAAAACTGCAATTACCAGATGGGCCGCAAACTGTGAGGGCATGGAGCGGTTTGTCAAACGAATATTGGCGTCGCTGCTGCCTCGAATGGCCTCTTTTAACCGCCTGTCACCCAACTGAAAGGAAAATGCCTTTGTTACCTTAATACCCTGCAAAAATGTAAGCACCGCTTCGGAAAGCCTGCTTTGTGCCTCCTGAAGCGCCGGGGCATTTTTTCTGGAAATCTTCATCTGCCAGTTAACAACAAGCAGATATACAATAATTCCCATCCCTGACAACAGCCCAATACGCCAGTCGTAAAACAGAATAAACAGAAAAAAGACAAGCGCACTGAAAAGACCGGAAACGATCCCAACCATCGCCATAGCCGCAGAGTTTTCTACTCCGGAAAGCGTGGTTGTAAGTGCCGCCGTGATTTTCCCGGAGGAAGAATCGGTGAAAAAACCAAGGGGAAGCTTTCGCAGGATATTCCCCAGAGAAACCCGTTTGTCACCGGTCATGAAAAAACCTGTCTGCATGGTGCTGATTTGTTCCATATAGCTGGTAATAAAATTGGCCGCCATGCAAATCACTGCCAAAGCCGCTATCCACAAAACACTCCATTTGACCGGGGTGTTTCCCGTCAGGACAGTCATTGCCAATATGATTGCAAGCAGTTGTGTACTTCCAAAGGCGGAACGGAAAAAGGCAAAAATTAAGGCTCTCAGCAAGGAGCTGTGACGCCTTTCGCTGAAATTCCATACTTTTTTCAATGTTTCAATCATAACTCTCCCTCCTTTGCCAGCGCCCACATTGCCGCATATTCCGGGCAGGTTCTCAAGAGCCGGGAATGTGTCCCAACATTCTGTATGGTTCCATCCTTCACAAACGCAATCTGTTCCGCGTGAATAATCGTTGAAAGACGATGCGCAACAACGATCAGCGTTTTCCCTTTTGCTGCCTCGGATAAGGCCGTTTGAATAGACGCTTCGTTTTCGGGGTCTGCGCTTGCAGTTGCCTCGTCCAATATCATGATAGGAGCGTTTTTCATCATGGCCCGCGCAATAGCAATCCTCTGCCTCTCTCCGCCAGATAATTTTTGGCCTGCCATGCCTGCCGGAGTATAATACCCTTGGGGAAGCGCCCGGATAAACGTATCACATCCGGCCCGCTTCGCCATCTCCATAATTTCGGCATCTGTGGCAGATGGACAGCCCATTCGAATGTTCTCTAAAATGCTTTCGTCAAACAAAAAGGTTTCCTGGTCGACATAGGCGATTTGCCGGTTTAATTCTTCCTGTGAATAGGAGAAAATCGGTTTGCCGCCGATAGAAATCTCCCCGGAAGCCGCATCCCAGTAACCGGCCAGCAATTTCGCTATGGTGGATTTCCCACTTCCGGATGGCCCGACCAGAGCAAGCATGGTTCCTGCAGGCACTGTCAGCGAAATCTGCCTGAGCGCAGGCACATTCCCTTCCCCATAGGAGAAGGTGACATTCGAAAATACGATATCCGAGTTTTGGAGAGCTTTCCCATTGCCGCGCCTTAACTCCGGATATTCCAATACCGTTCTGATCTCTTTCGCATTTGTTCCCATCCCTGCAAGCTGATCAAAATAGCTCATAGCGTTCATCAGCGGGCCAAAAATACCCAAAGACAACAAAATTGTCAGAAACAGAGTTCCTGCCTCCAGCGTATGGTTTCCGTAAAAAAGCAGTCCTGCAATCAATACAGGAAACAGAGAAAACGGAGCAATCGCCATACCGAGCGACGAATAGATTTGCGTTTCCCTTTGCCATTCTACATTGTAAGCAGCATGGCCGTATACAGCGTCCTGATACTTTTGATAGCATTCATCGGCACGGCCGAAATTTTTGATGACCTCGATTCCTCCTACAAATTCCACAACAGCCTGATTCATGCCTTTCATAGCCAAAATTTGCCCGGCGTATTTTTCGTCATAGCCCTTCATCATGCCTGAAGTGGCCAAAAAGCCCAGGACCGTCCAGAGCAGAGTACACAGAGCCAGTCTCCAATCAAGCAAAAACATCCAAATGATGAAGGCGAACGGAGCGAGCAGATTTGCTGTCATTTCCGGCAGTACGTGGGCCAGCGTTTTTTCCATGCCCTCGATATGGTCTACCATCATCGATTTTAAACGGCCGCTTCCGTTCTCCTCAAAGTATCCCATCGGCAGGCGCATCAGCTTTGCGGCAACTGCCTCCCGAATATCCTTCAATGTCAGATATGCCGCTTTATGGGAAATCCAAGTAGAAGCGTTCAGCAGCACCGCATTCAGCAATTTGCAGATCACCGCCGCCGCCGTAAGACCAAGAACGCTGCTCCACTTTGCGTTCTCAGAAAAAATCATTCCTGCAATCACGCCTGCAAACGCATAAGAGGCAAGTTTTGCTGCCACACTTATGATACTAACGATCACAGAACCGGCATACTGCCTCCAATATGGTGCCATGAAGCCGCCAAGCTCCTTGAAAAAGGATGCTGACTGTGTCTGCTGATGTTCAGAACTCATGCTTACCGCTCCTTTCTTTCCGGAGAAACTGCTGCCAGGTGTTTCCTTACCACACGCTTTCCGATAGAAGCCCCAATGGCCGCTGCGACAATAATACCGGCAAGCAGAATAATCCATCCCCCTGACCGGAGCATTCGGGATGCCGCGTCAATATTATCCTGCCGCCCGTCCGTAACCGCCATATCCGCCATAGCCCTGGCAGCAATCACATAAGGATAGATGGTACTGCCAAGTCCGGCAAACAACTGGTTGATGATATAGCTTACTGTGAGTCCCCGGGTATTTCCATATCCAACCTTCCACAAGATTAGTTCTGCAATGATACCGGCTGCCAGAATCAGCAGAATATAAGGCAAATAACCACCCAGAATCGAACGTACAATGCTGTAAATCATAATCGCTCCGGGCTTTCTGACTTTTGTACCGATAATAAAGTACACAATCCCTTCCATCAAAGAGAAAAAGATGGGCATAAGCATAATGGTATAGGGCGTCACATACAGCAGGGAACTGGCAAAGAAAATGACAACATTGATCATGGCGAGAAGGACAACTGTGATAATATCCTTCACTTTCAGCTTTTTATTTCCGTTTTCATTCATAATATAAATCTCCTTTTGCTTAAATAATTATATGATAAGTCCGACTACCACGGCGGCAATCAACAGAAGAAAGAAAATCAAGTCCCAAGCACTGTAACGGAGCGATACGTAAGAGTCGCGCTTTCGATTCAGGGCAATGCCTCTTGTTTCGGCGGAAGCAGAAAGCGTTTCCGCAATTCGGATCACTCTAAGCGCCATGGGTACGGTCAGAATCTCTATATATTCCGGCAATGACCTCATCTTCTGACCAAGCGTCACAAAGGCTCCGCGGGTCCGGATGGACTGACGCATCAATTTCATATCTTCCGAAAGTACCGGAAAAAAACGGAACATCACGGAACAAATCATAATCAGTCTTTCTGGAATATGGATGGCACGCAGCGCGGCAATCGTTCGGGACGCCTCATTCCTTCCAATCAGTGCGTTCATAGAAAGCCAGATTGCCAAAGCTCGCGGAAATAGCATCAATGCAAAAGAAACAGCCGTATGAGAGAATAGACCACTCAATCCATACAGTAAGGCTGTCAGTCCCCCGCCTACAAGCGCCATGTCGTACCATCCATCCGCAAAAGTCATAAGGATGAGCACCGCATAAACAGAAAACATGAGAGAATTATTGGCCGTTGAAATTATAAGCAAAGTAACCAGCCAAAACAACAGCTTGACGGTTGGATGCAAACGGCACGGTCGTTTCTTTGTTCTTGGAAAAAGAGTACCGCTTTCCATCCGGAAGTTATTTTCCATGTACAGCATAAGCTCTTTCAGCTGTGCATCCTTTGTCAGTCTAATTTCCCGATCCACTTTTCCCTCAGATATGCAGATATACCTCGTGCATACCTGCGCAATCAACTCAAGATCATGCGTAATCACAAACACAAGCTTTTTCCGCCGCATTTCCAAAATCAGCTCCGCACAGCTTTGCAGGCTTTTCATGTCCAAGCCTGCCGTAGGTTCGTCCAGAACGACAATCTGTTTCGGCGAAAAATAAGCGACCAGCAGGGAAAGCTTCTGCATCTGGCCTCCGGAAAGAGAAAACGGATGCCGATTGCGGCATTCCCACATTCCGAATTTTTTAAGCAGCTGTTCCGCTTCCGCCTGAAATTCCGGGGTAACTCGATGACCGTATTTCAATTCGTTTATGACAGAATTGGTAAAAAACTGAAATTCTGCTTCCTGCATGACAAACAGCGCACACTTTTGCAATTCCCTGCGACTAATCTTTTTTCCATTATAAAAAATGCCCCCGGCTGACGGCTGCAGCAGGCCGGTCAAAAGCTTTCCCATCGTCGTTTTTCCGCTGCCGTTTGAACCGATCAGTCCTATTATTTCGCCGCAGCGCGCATTAAAGGAAACGCCGTGCAGGAGTTCTTCTCTTCTCTGCCTATAGCCAAAATGCAGGTTCAAGGCACCAAAAGTAAATGGAACCGAATCGGAAATATCCGGCAAAGAATCACTTAACAGCGTAATGCTCCCTAAGTCTAGGATCCGAAGCGATAATGCCGCTGCCTCTTCCAGCGGCATCGCCTTCATCTGTTCTGCGGTATAGCGCTTTTGCAACTGCCCGTCTGCCATCACCCAGTATTCATCCACGATTTCAGAAAGGTAATACAGACGATGCTCACTTAAAATGAGCGTCTTTCCTTGCTGTTTTAAATTCAGCAGCAGTTTCTGTAGTTGTATTGTGGCGGCAAAGTCTAAATTGGCGGTAGGTTCGTCCAGAAGCAGGATATCCGTGTCCATAGCCCAGGCAGAAAGAATGGATATTAGCTGCCTTTCCCCACTGGAAAGCTCATAGACATTACGGTTTCTCAGCCTTTCAAGCGAAAAAAGCGAAAATGCCTCATCAACCCGCCGTATGATTTCATTCTTTGGAACACCGTGATTTTCCAGACCAAACGCTATCTCCGTAGAACTGTTTATGGTAAAGAACTGGCTGCGGGGATCCTGAAAAACAGAGGCCGCCAGTTCTCCCATATCTCCAATGGAGAGTTCTTCTGTATCCGTGCCATCTATATAACAGAACCCTTTCCGCTTGCCTTCATAGAACTGAGGTGCAAGATGATTCAGACAACGCAGCAGGGTGGATTTCCCACAACCGCTGCCACCGCAGAGTACAATACATTTTCCGCTTTCTATTTTCCCGGCAGCATTTTTTAAAGCCGAAGCTTCCTCACCTTCGTAGCAAAATTCAAAATTAAAATCTATCATTACATGATTCCTTTCCAAAGGACATATTTCTTTAAGTTAGAACCAGCTAACCCATCGCTAAAAAACAGCAGACAAAACCCGTAGGGTTAAGTCCGCAGTATTTCATACAGTATGAAGCTGCTCATACAGCTCTTTCCATCCAGCCCGCAAAAAACTCTGGACGATTTTCATGCAGGTTACTGCTTCTGATTTTCCATATCCGGCGTCCAGAACCTTCCGGTAAACATGAAAATTTGCTTCCATCAGCAAACGTACTGCTTCCCGGTTTACAGGACTTTTTGCCGTTTTTTCCAAAAAATTCACTGTAGTGTCAACCTTGTGTTGAATCATTGTTTTCAGATATTCCCCTGCTGAACTGCCGTCACTTCTACAAAAAAGCAAGACGCACGATTCGTAGTGCTCAAAAATAAGCTCCATATATATCTGTGCCTCAAACTCCATAGCCTTCAAAAAATCATCAAGACTCATGCTCACTTCTGCCTCATAATATTTCTGTGCTACAGGTTCTGAATAATCCTTAAATACTGCAAATACTTCCTCTAAAAGACTGCAAAAAAGTGCATCCTTGTTCTTATATCTGGTATATAGAGCGCCAGTTGTAACACCTGCACGGTCTGATATTTTATGTAATGATGCCGCTAGAAATCCATGTTCCAAAAATTCATCAATAGCGGCATTGATAATTTTATCATCAAGCGAATGATCTTTAATTGCCATATATGAGGTCTCCTTTTCAAAAATACCGTTATCAATTATGGTGTTATTGATAACGGTATTATTATATACTGCAAAGAGATTTTTTGTCAAGATACACAAGCTACAACATATATGGTAAATAACCAGTCCAGTGGACATAATAATGCCAGCCTTCGGGCTGGCATACTGGCTTTACCTTGATTTAGTTTTACGACAACAATCCGGTAATGCTTCAGATTGTTTGCTTTTGCGCTTTCCGAAATGCTGTATAAAAGGGCGCTTGCTTCTGCCCCTTTTACAGAATCGATGATATGCCAGGAATGCTTTCCTACACAAAATGCCCTGATGCTGCGTTCATCGTCGTTGTTGTCCAGCGGAAGTTCCGGATCCAGCAGTTTTGTATCCATTGTCGTTCCCTCCTGTGGTAAAAATCGCGAAAAGTGTGCATCACACTTTTTACACTTTACACACAATTATCTCGAATTTTGGAGGTTTGGGGAAATCGACGAGTTATTTACCATATACTTAGTAACAGAAGGATAAATAAGAATATCCTTTTTATCTGAATCACTTTTTCCAAATGGAAACTTCCTTATTATTTTCCCATTTGAACCAATGCTCCATCCCAACGAACCATGAATTTTCCATAATTTTGTCTGTTGCGGAAGATAATTGAAAGAATCTACAGAGTTAGCATTAAAAAAGGTTCATAACTTCCCGTAAATCCATCATAATACGGAACATCATTACGCTCCAGTCCCATCTCAAATAAATAACCATAATTTGTCGTAAAAATCTCAATTCCATTTTTACGTTCTGCTTGAGCAATCCAGCGTGCAAAATCATTATGAATCATATTTTTATAATCTTCATCACTAAAATTAATATGAACACTTACCAAATCATGAATCATATTTTGAATTTTCTTTGATAACTCTACAAAATCTTCTTCTGTTAAATTATTTAACGTTCCCTCTCCAATTATTTCCTTTTTCTCTTCCACATTAGATAAAAAGGATTCTATATGAAATCCTGATTCGCCATTACGTTTAATAATTTCTTCTTTAATCTCCTGTGTAGCACTTTTATATTTGTCTTCC
>CAZDPE010000097.1:0-8623 GCA_964507235.1 uncultured Lachnospiraceae bacterium | reverse complement strand
GCATCGCCTGCGGATAGCTTCTCCAGCTGCAAGGCCCCTGTCGAAACCTTTACTAACCCTTATCAATTTCCACTCACATTGATAGTATATCATTAATCTAAAAAATAGCAATTAAAAAACCATAAAATTTAAACCCTGAGACTTACTTTCAGCTCTTTTTCCGCCTCACGCCTCTGATTCTTTTTTGCAATATCCTGACGCTTATCATAAAGCTTTTTACCCTTTGCAAGCCCGATTTCCATTTTCGCCCTTCCATCCTTAAAATATACCTGTAAAGGGACCAGTGTGTAGCCCTTTTCAGCACTGCTTCCAATCAGTTTCCGAATCTGCTGTTTATGCAAAAGCAGCTTTTTAATACGAAGAGGGTCTTTATTAAAAATATTTCCTTTTTCATATGGGCTGATATGCATTCCATAAATATAGACTTCCCCGTTTTCAATACGGATAAAAGCCTCCTTAATACTGCATTTTCCCATTCTGAGCGACTTCACTTCCGTTCCATGGAGCACAAGGCCGGCTTCATATTTTTCCTCTATAAAATAATCATGATATGCTTTTTTATTGTTGGCAACCAGCTTCATTTCTTCCTTCGCCATTTTTATCCTTCCTTTCACCGATTTCGCATCAGCTAAACCAGTACGAAATCAATTGCTTTAGATATTCTGTCAACATCTTCCACTGCAATTTCAACCTTCTGTCCCAGCTTATAACATTTTCCGGTATCTCTTCCAATCATCTCATAGGTTTCTTCACTGTAATAATAGTAGTCCCCTGCCAGCTTTGAAACATGAATCATACCCTCCACCGTATTAGGTAGTTCTACATAAATTCCCCATGCGGTAATTCCGGAAATAACTCCTTCGTAAGTATTTCCTATCCGCGCCTCCATATACTGTGCTTTTTTAAGCTTCTCCGTTTCACGCTCCGCTTCATCTGCACGCCGTTCCGTTTCCGAAGAATGCTTTGCAACCTCCGCCAGCAATGTATTGTAATGCGCAATTCTCTCTTCCTTCATTCTTCCGCGAAGCTGTTCTTTAATAATCCGGTGAATCTGTAAATCGGGATATCTTCTGATTGGCGAAGTAAAGTGGCAATAACAGGGACAGGCAAGCCCGAAATGTCCTGTATTATTTACTGTATATTTTGCCTGCTTCATACTTCTCAATGTAAGTCTTGCAATTAACGCTTCTTCCTCTGTACCTTCTATTCTGCACAGAAGCTTTTGAATTTCTTTTGGATGAATTTCATTATCACCGCTTTTAATTTTAATATTATAACCGAAATTATTAATAAAGGTTCCCAGCTTTAATATCTTTTCCGCATCAGGATTCTCATGAGTCCGGTACAAAAACGGCAGTTCCAGCCAGTAAAAGTGCTGTGCAACCGTTTCATTGGCAAGAAGCATAAAATCCTCAATAATTTTAGTTGCCGTATTCCGCTCATAAGGCTTAATTTCCAAAGGCACTCCGGCCTCATCCAATATTATTTTACTCTCCGGAAAATCAAAGTCAATGGAACCGCGCTTCTGCCTCTTTTCTCTCAAAATACCGGCCAGCTCCTGCATCATCCTGAACATGGGTACCAACTGCTCATATTCCCGAATCGTTTCAGCATCCTCATCTTCCAGAATTTTTTTTACTGCAGTATAAGTCATTCTTCTGTCCACATTAATTACTGATTCCGTAATTTCATAATCAACCACTTCTCCCTTGGGATTCACTGTCATAATACAGCTGAGTGCAAGTCTGTCCACGCCCTGATTCAAAGAGCAGATACCGTTTGAAAGTGCATGGGGCAGCATAGGTATTACCCTGTCAACAAGATAAACACTGGTCCCCCTTTTCAGAGCCTCTCTGTCCAAGGCGGAATTTTCCTGTACGTAATTAGTTACATCCGCAATATGCACTCCAAGGCAATAATTTTCTCCGATTTTGCACACATTAACCGCATCATCCAAATCTTTGGCATCTTCACCATCTATAGTAACCATCATTACGTTACGAAGGTCTTTGCGCCCGGCCATATCCGCTTCAGAAACTTCTTTATTCATCCTCTGTGCCTGATTCAGCACTTTTTCTTCAAATACAGTCGGAAGCTCAAATCCTTTTACTACTGACATAATATCCACTCCCGGGTCATTGATATGTCCCAGGATTTCAACTACCTTCCCCTCCGGTTTATGCTTCTCGTCACCGTAATCCGTAAGCTCCACTACTACCTTATGACCTGTTACCGCCCCTTTAGAACGATCCGCAGGCACAAAAATATCTGTGGAAAGCTTTCCGTTATCAGGAATCACAAAACCAAAGGTTCTGGATTTTTCATAAGTGCCGACCACCCTTGTCATTCCGTGTTCCAGTATTTTAACAATTCTGGCTTCCTGGCGTTTTCCATGCTGGCTTTTCAATAATTCCACCTGTACCTTATCGAGATGAAATGCTCCGCCTGTTTCATTTTCAGGAATAAATAAATCCTGTTCTCTTCCCTCAATTTCCACAAAGCCGAAGCCTCTTGCATTACTGATAAAAGTACCCGTCAGCCCTTCCGGTCTGCCCTCACCCTTTAAATATTTGCCTCTTTTTGTTATCTGAAGTTTTCCTTCCGCCAGAAGCTCCTCAAGCACCTGCTTCAGTTCAGTTCTTTCCTCCGGTTTAACCTGCATAAAAACAGCAAGTTCCTTTTCCCTCATAGGTACATAGAATTCATCCTCCACCAGCTCACATATTAAATTTTTTCTTCTATTATATAATTCTGAATTCATATATCCCTTTCATTTTCCGGCTGCGCATTTGAAGTCCATATCTTTATGCAGTCATGAAAAAAGCATTCCTTTGAGGAATGCTTTAAGTCCTAAAATACATTAAGATTTAAAATAATACTGATTAGCATAAAGCCTATCGCCAGATATTTGGTAATCTTAACAAGCTTACCCTCCATAGAACGGCCCTTATTCTTGCCCCAGTATGTTTCAGCAGCTCCACTGATTACTCCCAGCCCTGCTGATTTGCCTTCCTGCATTAATACAAGCACAGTTAATGCGATACATATTATAATAAATAAAACCTGAATGATTATTCTAAAAACTGCCATTTTTACACCTCCAATACCAAGCAAATACTAGTGTATCATATAAAGCACCAGAATTCAAGCATTTTATCTTAAACTTTCTGTTCTTTCGGGCACTTCCCACAGCGTAAGCTTTATTGATTTTGCACAGTCCCTTCTTCCTGTGCCGGTTCTTCTACCGGAATAAGAATTCCATCAGCTGTGGTGCCATAAGATATTCCTTCAATAACCACCTGCTGATTTCTGATAAGAACTCCGGATGCATCAAAATAATAGGGCTGATTATCAATCGTATACACTCCTGTGACAATATGACCTGCCTCATCTGCATAATAAGTTTTGTCTGATAAAGTAATAAAACCATGCAAAAGCTGTCCTGTAGCGGGATCATAATAATACCTTTGATCGCCCAGCACTACCCATCCCGTCATCTGGATGCCTTCCGCCGTAAAATAATAATCTGCCCCGTCAATTACACACTGCCCTCTTGCGATACTCCCATCCTGAGGTGAAAAATAATACGTACCGGTCTGATCCGAAAACCAGCCGCGAACCAAATTTCCCGCTCCGTCCAAATAATACCGGGTATTGTTGTAATCCACAAATCCCTTCTGCATACGCCAGTTTCGATAAAAACGCACATTTCCGTTATGTTCGATAAAACCTTCCGGAATAATAAGCTGACTGTAATCCTTATACTGATAGTTAACATCTACGCGGCTGCCGAAGCCATTGACGCTTCCATGACTGGAATACTGCCAAAAACAGACATTATTATTATATTCGCAGCTGTCATTGTACTGTGCCACCCATTTATCCCAGCCGCAGATACTGAGTTTATTTACAAACATATTTTTATTGGAATAAACCATAGGATAATATCCCGCCGCATCTATCGTTGTGCAAAAAGCATTGATAATATCTATCAGCTGCTGGTCACTTAAGTTTTTATGACACTTATCCTCAATATCGAATACTACGGGATAATTCACTGTATATCCGTCAATCCACTGTAATACGAGATTGGCTTCGTCAGCGGCTGCCTGGGGCGTAGCTGCATAGGAATAAAGATATACTCCTGTTTTTAAACCTGCCGCCTGGGCATTTGTAATGTTAAATGCAAAATTGGGATCAATCCCACTTTTAGTGCTACCCACTTTAATGAAGGTAAACTTCATTCCGGCTTCTGCAACCTTACTCCAGTCAATTGCCCCGTTATGCATGGAAACATCCACCCCCTGGGCGATAGCTCCACTCGCGCTGACTGCGTGGGATGTAGAGAACGGCAGTAACCATAAAATTACTGCCGCCAAAGCTATTGCTGCCAGCTTTAAACCTTTTTCTTTCGTACTTTTGCTCATTTGTATTACCCCTCATGTTTTTCTTCTGCTGATTAGTATTATAGCTTATTAAACGGTTCTTTATAGCAGGCCACACTGCCAAGCTCTTCTTCAATCCTGAGAAGCTGGTTATACTTAGCGACCCTGTCGCTTCTGCATGGCGCTCCTGTTTTAATCTGTCCTGCATTTACCGCTACTGCAAGATCCGCAATAAAAGTATCCTCTGTTTCTCCTGACCTGTGAGAAATCACTGCTCTGTAACCGTTTTTCTGAGCCATTTCAATAGCCTCCATAGCTTCCGAAACAGTACCAATCTGATTCACTTTTACCAAAATTGCATTAGCCACCTTAAGCTTGATACCCGCATCAAGCCGTTTTGTATTGGTGACAAATAAGTCATCTCCCACTAATTGAATCTTATTGCCGAGTCTTTCTGTCAGAAGCTTCCAGCCATCCCAGTCATCCTCTGCCAGACCGTCTTCAATGGATATAATAGGAAATTTATCGATTAAACTTTCATAATAGGCTATCATTTCAGAAGTATCCCTGACAATGTCTTTTCCCTTTAAAGAGCTTTCTCCGGGGAAATGATACATACCTGTTTTTTCATTGTATAATTCACTGCTTGCCACGTCAAGAGCAATTTTAATATCCTGTCCTGGTATATATTTACTTTTTTCAACAGCTTCTACAATAAGCGCCAGCACCGCTTCCGCATCCGGCAGATTCGGCGCAAATCCGCCCTCATCTCCTACTCCTGTCGACAATCCCTTCTCTTCCAAAATCTTTTTCAGAAAATGATATATTTCAGCACAGATTCGCAGCGCATCCGCAAATCCTTCCGCCTGAACGGGCATAATCATAAATTCCTGAAAGTCCACCGTATTGGACGCATGGCGTCCTCCGTTTAAAATATTCATCATCGGCACCGGCATAAGCCTCGTATATGCCCCGCCCAAATATTGATATAAGGGAATGCTTAAAGATTTTGCCGCTGCTCTTGCAACTGCCATGGAAACCGCAAGCGCGGCATTTGCTCCCAGATTTCCCTTATTGTCAGTTCCGTCCGTTTCCATTAAAATTCTGTCTATTTCAATCTGATTAAGTCCGTTTCTGCCTGCTATGGCCTCTTTTATTTTCGTATTAATATTGCTGACCGCTTTTCTTACTCCCAATCCAAAATATCTGGTTTCCGCGTCCCGCAGTTCTACCGCCTCAAATCTTCCGGTACTTGCTCCTGAAGGTACTGCTGCTTTTCCGGCATATCTTCTGCCTGTCATGGTATCAGTCAGCGTAATTTCAGCTTCAACTGTCGGGTTTCCTCTGGAGTCCAGAATCTCTCTGCCGTGAATATTGGTAATCTGCATATAGGTCTTCATCAAATTTCCTCCTGTAATTTCCTCTCAAATTTCAAAACATCATGCATCCAAAGCTATGGAAATAATATACCCTGTTTTCCAACTCTTTAATCCGGTTCATTAGATATTCATAAAGAAATTCTGTTGTTTTTGAATGCATAAATTGTTATACTATAGTAAGTAAAAAATGGGGGTTCAGCTTATGAAGAAAAATGATTATATATGCCTTGGCTCGCTTCTGCTAATCTTTGCAGTTCTGGCTTTTTTCAGATTAGGAAATACGTATGCACCTGAAACATCCTATACTGCCACTTCTGAAAATCGCGACATCGTTCTGGATTTCGGAGAATATACGGACATAGGTTCCATTTCAGTTTTTCTCGGTAATTTAAATACAAGACATCTGTCCATCTCCGTTTTTAATGAAGTGACAGGAAGCTGGGAAGTCATTAACGGTGAGGCTGCCGTAGAATCTGTTTTTGCATGGAACAAGCTTGATATTAACTATTATGTGCGCTACATCGGCCTGGTTTCCACTGATGACAAGGCCGTTTTTAATGAATTTGTAGTCCAGAAAACAGATGGAACCATTATTCTTCCCGCTAATGCCTCCGATTATCCCGAATTATTTGACGAACAGGAAATGTTCCCGGAAGCAAAAACCTATATGACCGGAACCATGTTTGATGAAGTATATCATGGACGGACAGCCTACGAATTTATTCACAAGCTGACTACTTATGAAACCACCCATCCCCACCTCGGAAAAATATTGATTTCCCTGGGGATACGGATATTCGGCATGACTCCTTTCGGCTGGCGTTTTATGTCCGTCGTTTTCGGCATCCTTATTATAGCTGTTATGTATATTTTTGCTAAAAAACTGTTTCACAGCACGTTTATAGCAACTGCCACAGCAGCGCTTTTAACTTTCGACTGCATGCATTATACTCTCTCAAGGATTGCCACTATCGATATTTTCGCTGCATTTTTTATATTGTTGATGTACTATTTTATGTATGAATATTTTCAAAAAGATATTTCATACCGAAATTCAAAAGCATCCAGAAAAGACCTTGCCATTCCCAAAAGCGTGCTTTTACCTCTGGCATTATCCGGCGTCACCATGGCATTTGGCATTTCAACAAAATGGACAGGTGTTTATGCCGGAGCCGGTTTAGGCATCTTATTTATCTGGTATACCCTTACCCATTTTCCTTCCAGGCAGATTAAGAAGCTTTTCTTTTTCTGCTGCACCTTTTTCATCCTGATTCCATTAGTCGTTTACACTCTGTCATTTATTCCTGTAGTGGGATATACCGAATACAAAGGGCTGATCGACAAAGCAATACAAGGCTCTATTTCCATGTTTAATTATCATTCTAAATTGGTTGCCGAACACTATTACAGTTCGCCATTTTATGAATGGCCAATTATATGGATGCCTCTGTTAGACGCCAATGACATGGTAAATGCAACCGATGTCAGCGCTGTAAACTGCATGGGCAATCCTGCAATCTGGTGGGCCGGCATTCCCTGCAGTATCTTTCTCTTCTACAAATGGATTTTCAAAAAAGACAAAAAGGCAGGATTTCTTTGTATTTCCTATGCCGCCCAATATGTTCCCTGGATGAGCGTAAGCCGTATTACCTTTATTTATCACTATTTTCCTGCTATTTTATTTGTAATGCTGATGATGGGGTATACCATGGATCACATCATCAAACATTTTAAATGGGGTAAAAAAGCAGTTATCCTATACATGATAACTGCCATAATTGTTTTCTTCCTTTTCTTTCCCGTTATTTCCGGCTTCCCTGTTTACAAGGAATACGGACTTCATTTACGCTGGCTGAAAGACTGGATATTAGTACTCTAATCTTCCGGTTCTGCAGTACTAGTACTGTCCCGCTCACAGGGCAGTAGTGTATTTTTCTGCACCTGATTATATAAATCATAGCCCACATAAATAATCAGGCCCAAAAGCCCCATAGCGGTATATTGCAGCGGCACAATATCAACAGCTATCAAGTATGGCATAAAAGTCAAAATGGATACCAGCATAAAGCCGCAGGTTACCGGCAGTTTTTTCCCATTATATGTCCCGTAAATAATGGCAAGCAGGTCAACCAGAAAACCATATCTATCGTGCATATGCGGCAGAGAATAGACAATAAGCGCAACTGTAAACAATGCCAGCGTAATCAGTATCTCGTCTGTCAGTCTTATTTCTTTCGTATAAAAATAATAGGCAATACATCCAAGTATTATAATCGTCATAAACATGCCTGAACCGCTTACCTCCGCCGCATGACGCATATCAGGCATTGCTTCTCCCAGCAAAGCATAAACATTAGGGTAATTAAGCGTTCCCCATGGATAATATCCTGACTGATCAAAATAAACCATTATCAGTTCTTTAAAATCACGTCCCAGCATCCATGCCGGAATAATACTGATCAGATAAATAACAGGAACAAAAATATAATGCCGAAGCTTTATTGTCCTTCTTTTCAGCCACATAATAATAAAAAACGGAAATAAAAACAGGGACTGCAATTTAAACATAAATGACAATCCGAAAAAAAATGCTGATTTCTTACTGCTGTCTTTTAAAAAGAAATAAAAAGAATAAAGTAAAAATGACGTATAAATGATATCACACTGGCACCAATACGCACTGTCAATCACCACAGTCGGGGACAATAATAGTATTGCCATTCCTAAAATAGATTTCCTTACGTTTTCTGTCATATGGTATAAAATCAAAAATACTGCAATGGCAGCCATATAATCAAAAAAGACAGATACCATTTTCAATGCATATAAATCACTTATTTCAAGGTAAGACAATATTGT